>DATLAW010000277.1:0-3079 GCA_035527255.1 Thermohalobaculum sp.
GAATCGGGGCGCGGTTCATTCGTTGTCCTTCCGTTTTGCTGGCAAAGAAACCGACCACGCCGGCGACGCGCCCTTGCCTCGCGGCCGTCCGGCCCTCCCCTTGTCGCGCAGGACGAACGGGCGCGGCGGCTCGGGCGGCGCGAGGTACGCGTTGACGCGGTCGCGGATATCCGTATCGGTCATCGGTCCAAGCTGCGAATAGATCGCCTGATCGCCGACGTAGATGGTGGTCACGCTGTAGGGCGCGCCGTCCAATTTATGGACGGTCGCGCGGTAGTCGCTCATCGGATCACCCCGATGGCGTAGAGAAAAATCGCCACGGCGCAGACCAGCACCGCGCAGCGGTCACCGAGAACGGCCCAATCGTCGCGGTTCATTGCGGGCATGGCTAGAGGCTCCTTTGTTGGTGGGCCATGATGCACAGCTCATTGAGGGAGGCGCCGCGCCCGTAGGCTCGACGTGACCGCGCCAGCTCCGATCGGATGAGGTCAATCAAGCGATTGCCCTTGGCGAGTTTCAGCGTCGGGCCGCGCCGTTGCAAATTGGCGCAAACCTGCCCGCCGCTGCTCTTGTAGACGTAGCCGGTTGCCATGTCGGCGTAGAGGCACAGGACAAAATTCTGCCCTGTGTGGGGGTTGTTTCCTTGGATGCCGACGTACTGGCGGTCGGTCGAGGAAATGAAGATCATGGTTTTCATTGCCGGCTCCTAGAGAATTTGTCGTTGATGTCGCGGTTCATGGTGCCTCCACGACGATGTACCCCGTCCCGGCGCAGACCGCGCAGCGATGGCCGTGCCCGACGATGGACAGCGGCGATGCCATGCCATCCTCCCGCCAGCCGGTGCCGCTGCATAACCAGCAGGTCCGCGAGACGACCGGCGCGACCGCTGGGCCGCTGTACGGGCGGCAGGGATTGCCGTGGGTGTCGAGGACGACGCTCATGATTTCCCCTCCGCTTTGGCGATGGCGGCGCGGGCCGCTTCTGCGGTACGGAAGCGGCGGCGTTTTCCGGTTGGCGTAGTCATATAGTCAACGCCTCCAAACCAGTCGCGTCGAACGGCATACACGCGAGCGAAACTGCGAGCCAACCAATCGACGAGATACCACGGTCCCGGCGTGTGGGCGATCATGCCTGCCTCGCCTGCCAGACCGCCAGCCCGGCCGCCGCCAGCGACGCAACCGCCATCGACGGAACCCCTGCGTAGGCGAACCAGACGACCGCGTTCGCGAGCCAGAGTCCGGCGTTCAGAAAGTGGATGAGTTTCATAGTAGGCTCCCGTTCGTTTCGTCGTGGTACGGCTGAATAATCGGGCATCCCGACCGAACCTGTCAAGAGTTTTCTGCAAATATTTTTACATGGGCCGAAAAATGCGCCCGTAAATGGGCTTGCAAACTGGCGAAACCCAATATACATTGGCGGCATGACACCGGAAGACATCATCGCGCACTTCGGAACAGCCTCAGTGGCGGCGCGGAAACTGGGCGTAACCCATGCCGCTATCAGCATTTGGAAGCGCACCGGCTACATCCCCATCGGCCGCCAGGCGCTCATCCAGCTACAGACGCGCGGACGCCTGCGGGCCGACCGTCCCGAGACCGTGCCAACGATAAAGAACGGGAGATAATGATGGCAACGAAGCACCCACGCACGACCCACTCCGACCTCGCCGCGATCCTCGAGGCCCATACCGCCGCGCTGACAAAGGTGCCGGCCGGATATTGCGTGTCCGACGCAGGGACGATGCGATGCCTTGCTGACGCCGCGCGCATACTGCGCGAGCAAGACCTGCGAATAGGCGAGCTGACTGTGGCGCTGCGCGAGCATGGCGGCGCCGCCGCTCGTCAATACTTCACGAAAAAGGTGGCGTAATGGCGGCCGGGCAGCCGGATGTCGACCTGTTCGGGGTACGCGAGCGGCCGAAACCAGAGGCGGTCCTAAAACAGACGTTTATTTTTCCGCCCTTCACGATATTGAATGCGCGCGAGGGGGATTGGCAGGAACGCAAGCGCGCGTGGTTGCTTATCGGCATCCGGAGCGAATTGGGCCGCGGAGGATTAGGGTCTAGCATGACCAATGCGAGCACGAATGCTATGGAATTAGCCGGAGGTTTCAAGGCCGTGCACGGAGCCGCGCCGGGCGGCAGCGCCAGACCAGCCCTGGGCAAATACGAAAAGGATCGGCGTGGCGAT
Organism: Thermohalobaculum sp.; assembly: GCA_035527255.1. Lineage (GTDB taxonomy): Bacteria > Pseudomonadota > Alphaproteobacteria > Rhodobacterales > Rhodobacteraceae > Thermohalobaculum. The sequence continues at coordinate 2,190 of DATLAW010000277.1, forward strand.
GCTGTCGGCCAGGACCGCGGCGCAGATGGATCAGTTATCAAGTTCGCGACGGTCGGGCGCCCCATGCAAGGCGCCGGTCTGCCATGTCAGACCGGCAGCGATTTGGACGGATACCGCAACAAGGAAAAGGCGGACGCCGCGGCGTCAGGGCTGACCTTTGGCGGGTTCTCCTCTGAGTTCGGCGCTCGCGGAGCATCCCCGGAAGCCTCCGGAACTTCCGTTTTCGACCCGGTTCTTTGCGAGCTTTTGTACCGATGGTTTTCGCCTGCCGACGGGCTTGTCCTCGACCCGTTCGCCGGCGGCAGCGTTCGCGGAATTGTCGCGAGCGCGCTTGGGCGGCGATATACCGGGATCGAATTGCGGGCCGAGCAGGTAGACGAAAACCGAACCCAGGCAGACATAGGCGGAGGCCCGCTTCCGGAATGGATCACCGGCGATAGCCGCAACGCCACTGCGCTGGTGCCGCCAGGCTTCCGCGCCGATCTGGTATTTTCCTGCCCACCCTATGCCGACCTCGAGCGGTATTCGAACGACCCGTTGGACCTGTCTACGCTGGATTATCCGGCCTTCGTCGTCGCCTACCGCGAGATCATCGCGGCGTGCGTGAAGCTGATGGCCGACGATTCGTTCGCCTGTTTCGTGGTCGGCGATGTGCGCGGCAAGGATGGCAATTACTACGGCCTGCCGTTGGATACGATCAACGCCTTCCGCGACGCCGGCTGCGCTCTTTACAACGAGGCGATTCTGGTCACATCGGTGGGAAGTCTGCCTGTCCGCGTAACGTCTCAATTTGTCGCCAGCCGGAAGCTAGGCAAAACGCACCAAAACATACTCGTTTTTATTAAGGGCAACGCAAAGCGCGCCGCGGCAAAATGCGAGAAACTAGGTCG
>DATLAW010000278.1:0-8548 GCA_035527255.1 Thermohalobaculum sp.
GCGCAGCCACGAACGGCCGTGCCAGAGGAACACGTTCTTGGCCACCTGCTGGCTGAGGGTCGAGCCGCCGCGCACCCGTTTGCCTTGCGCATTGGCCTCGAGCGCCTGCCCGATGGCCTTCAGATCAAAGCCTATATGGTCACAAAAATTGGCGTCCTCGGCGGCGATCACGGCGCGGGCGAGGTCGGGCGAGATGTCCTCCAGATCACGCCAGTCGCGCTGGACCCCGCCAAGCCGGATCCACTCGGACGCGAGGTAATAGCCGCCCGGCGGATTGATAACCGTGTAGGAGCCGACCCACAGGAGCGCGGTGGCGAGCCCAATGGCGAACCAACGCAGGGGCGCCAGCAACACGCGGCGGAGGCGACTGTTGCGCTTCTCGCGGCGATACTTTGCCGCTCGTTCCGCGGCCAAGCGTTTGGTCGCGGCCACCGCTTTGGTGGTGCGCTTTTTGACCGTGCCGGTTCTGGCGGTCTTTGTTTCCACTGCGATGCCTCACCTTTTGGCGCTGGACTAGCACCGGGCACCGGGCGAGGCTAGGGCATTTTCCGGAACTCGCGACCCGGATTGGCCTGGACTGTGGCGGGAGAATCGACCCCTACCATGGAACCGAAACTGAAAACGCCGAACCGAAATCATCTGATCAGTCCTGTTCGCGCTCGTTACTTTTTCCAGCGGCTCGGCTTTGGCGGCAGGGATTTGAGATAGGTTGCGATGGCCTCGCGGTCGTCGTCGGTCAGTTCGGCCATGTTCTCCTGCACCGCGATCATGGCGCCGCCGAAGGTTTCGAATTCCGGCAGTAGCCCGGTTTTGAGCGCAATCGTGATGTCTTCGATTGGCCAGCCGCCGATGCCGTCGTCATGCGGGGTGATATTGGGGATGTTGCCTTTACCCTCGGGCGCCGGGCCGCCGGAATAGGCCCACTCGGCCTCCGGTCCACCCAGCAGATTGCGCGGCGTATGGCATTCGCCGCAATGACCCGGACCAGTCACCAGATAGGCGCCACGGTTAAGTACCTCGTCGCCGCCCGGAACAGGGGTGAACGGCCCGTAATCCATGAACAATGCCTTCCACAGCCCGAGCCCGCGGCGCAACCGAAACGGCAGTGGCAGGTCATGCGGCGGGGCGTCGCCGGCAACCGCGGGGAGGGTATCGATGAAGGCTTTCAGGTCGATGACATCGGCCAGCTTCATGCGCTGATACGACATGTAGGGGAATGCCGGGTAGTAATGGCTGCCGTCCGGCGCCACGCCGCGCATCACCGCATTGACGAACTGGCTTGTGGTCCAGCCGCCGATGCCATGGGTAGGGTCGGGCGAGATGTTGGGCGCAACGAAGGTGCCGAATGGCGTTTTCAGGGCAAGACCACCGGCAAGTTTGAGCTTTTCGGCGCCCTTGGTTCCGGGGGCGGCATGGCACGAGGCACAGCCAGTTTCGTAGAAAACATAGCGGCCCTTGGCCGCGTCGCCGTCACCGGTTGGCAGGTCATTGGCTGAGATAGTCCGCGGCATGGTGAGCAACCAAAAGACAATTACGCCAGCCGCGCAAAGCAAGCCTGACGCGAACAGGAATCGCCGCATTATCGACCTTTCCGATACGCTGGCCACAGTGCGGCCAGCGTCAAATTATCATGCGCAAACTGCGCCGTTGTGCCGCTCAGAAGTCCTTGGCGCGGAACGGTTTGTGGCAACCGCCGCAGGCTTTGCCAAGCTCGCCGACAGCGGCGGCGAGTTCCGTCTGTCCCTTGCCGGCTTCTGCCGCGACCAAATTAATCGCCGCGCCCAAATCGCCGAACGCCATTTCGAACTTGGCCATATCTTCCCAGATATCGGACATCGCACGGGTCTTTCCTGCGCGATCCGTCTTCGATGTGCCAGCAAGGAACAATCCGGGAAACGCGTATTGCGATAGGGCTTTGAGATCCGCCGCGTTTGCCGTCGCAGTCGCGGCGTCATAGGCGACTTCGCCCTTGGCCATGCCGAACAGCGGCCCGGCTTCCCAGGAGACGAGCTTCATATATCCCTGGCGCGCCTCGATTACCTTTTGGCCCGCATCCGGCGTGTCTTGCGTTGCCGCGATCGTCGGTGCAAGCAGCACCGCGGAACAAAGTACGACGGCGCTCAACATCTTTTGGCTTCTTGACGTTTTCATCCCCGTATTCCTTATTTTATCGTGATTCCGATCATTAACGTCAGGTAAACTAGCCCACGAATTTGGTCACGCCAACTCACGACAATTTGAGGGAACGACATTTTTCAGGCAACTGGGGGATATCCCCCAGTCCGAGAGACCCCTTCCGGGCAGACTCAGACAGGCACGAATCCGGCGTCGCCCCGATGGAACAGCAGTGCGCCGGTGCCGATCTCGACGAAGGCGCCGTGCAGGGTCAGCAACCCGGCCGCCACCGCTTCGGTGACGAAGGGGAAAGTGCCGAGATTGCGCAGCGAGGTCAGCACCGCCTCCTCCTCCAGCGCCGCCTTGCGGGCCTTCGGATCGGTAACCGTTGCGGCAACCCGCTCGTAGCCGGGGCGCAGGATATCCATCCAGCGGCCGACGAAGCTGGTAGTCTGCTCCAACTCCGGCGCAAGCCCGGCGCACATGTCGTGGCAGGCATGCACGCCACCGCAATTCGAATGCCCGACCACCACGATATGCGCCACCTTCAGCACATCGACCGCATATTCGACCGCCGCCGAAGTGCCGTGGTGCTGGTGATCCGGGTTCCATGGCGGAACCAACCCGGCAACATTGCGCACCACGAACAAATCGCCCGGCTCGGCCCCGAACATCTCGACGATATTGACCCGGCTGTCGCAGCACGACACCAGCATCGTGCGCGGGTGCTGGCCCTGCTGCGCCAATCGCGCATACCAGGCGCGGTTCTCGGCAAAACCCTTGGAATGCCAGGCGCGATAGCGGTCGATCAGGTAGCCCGGCAGTGGGCAGGTTTCAGGAACATCGGTCATCGGTCGCCTCTCCACAGGGTAGTCGGCGCCGTTATTGGCCAGTCCGGAGCGAAACGCAATCTCAGCGCCCGATATAGCCGTCATAGCGCGTACCGCCATTGCCGATCCAGCCGACCCAGACCCGGTCGCCTTCCTCCCATCTGCGCATATCGTAGCAAGCCCAACCTTCCTGCGGTGGCCATTGCGAGCAATAGCGGTCGCCCTCGACCCTCCAGTAACCCCAACTTTCGCGGCCGTCATTGTAGAGCGTGCGGCCGCTTTCGTAGAACTTTTGCCGGTTGCCCGCGCCGATTACCTCGGCGCCGGCCAGCAGTTGGATAATCTCGCTACCCGACAGCGCGCGCTCGTCCGACGCGGTGGTGGGCGAGACACCAAGCAGCGCCGCCGCGAACAAAAGCGTCTTCATCAGCCGGACCTCCCGAGATTCAAACTGGGCGGCAATTGCGCCCAGTGGACGGGGTGATTAAACCAGACCTGTGTCTGAATTGAAAAGGAGAGTTTGATGCCAGCAACCGACATGGCTGTGGTTGAGATCAGCATGAGCGGCGGCCCCGAGGTTCTGGTGCCGGGGATGCGCGCGACCGCCCAACCCGGTCCCGGTCAGGTACTGATCAAGGTCGCCTCGGCGGGCGTCAATGGCCCCGACATCATGCAGCGTCAGGGCCGCTATGCGCCGCCGCCGGGTGCCTCGGACCTTCCCGGGCTTGAGGTGTCGGGTGTGATTGCGGCGCTTGGCACGGGCGCCACCCGCTGGGCGCTGGGCGATCAGGTTTGCGCCCTGACCAAGGGCGGCGGCTACGCGGAATATGTGGCGGTCGAGGCGGGCCATGTTTTACCGATCCCTGCAGGCGTCAGCCTGATCGACGCGGGCGGTCTGCCTGAGACCTATTTCACCGTCTGGAGCAATTTCTTCTTCGGTCATGAGGTGGCAAAGGGGCCGATCTTTCTGGTCCATGGTGGCAGCGGCGGCATCGGATCGACCGCGGTGCAACTGGGTGCTGCGTTGGGGCTGCGGGTCTTCACCACCGCCGGTTCGCCGGAATCCTGTGCCTTTTGCGAAACCCTGGGGGCCGAGCGGGCGATCAACTACCGCGATGAGGATTTTGTCGAGATTGTCCGCGCGGCGGGCGGCGCCGACGTAATCCTCGACTTTATGGGCGGCGACTATGTGGCCGGAAACTTCAGGGCGGCGGCGGTGGATTGCCGGATTGTCCAGCTGGCCTTCCGCAAAGGCTCGAAGGTCGAGGTTGATCTGTTGCCGATCATGCTGAAGCGCCTGACCATTACCGGCTCGACTCTGCGTCCCCGTCCCGATGAATTCAAGGCCGCGGTGGCCGCCGATCTGGAGGCGCGGGTCTGGCCGCTATTTGCGGACGGGCGGCTCCGCCCCGTCACCCACGCAGTTTTGCCAATGGTCAAAGCGGCGCAGGCCCACGCGATGATGGAAGCGGCAGGATTGCGTGGAAAGATTCTGCTGACGCCCTGAGAGCGAAGAGTTTAGCCGCCGACGAAAAAATTTTAGAACGCAACCAAAGAAAGATTGACTTTCTGGGCGCAATATTATTGCGTAATATAATTGCGTGGGTAGGCACAGAGTTCGCTATTTCCCAAGAGAAACGGCCTTCGATCAACTCGGCATCCGATTGATCTGGCCACGGCAGCGGGCACAGAGATCGCCGCGCCGCCATTCCGACTGGGAAGAGCGCGAAAGGAGCGTAGTGTGAAGGTTTGTATTTTTGGTGCCGGCGCCATTGGCGGTTATCTCGCAGTCGGTTTGGCCGGTGTTCCGGGTGTGCAGGTATCGGTGATTGCGCGTGGCGCCCATCTGGCGGCGATCCGTGAAAACGGCCTGACCTTGATCAAGGACGGAACCGAGACCACGGTTCGCGTCGTGGCCACCAGCAATCCAGCCGAGGTTGGCCCGGTCGATGTCGTGTTCAACTGCCTGAAGGCCCATCAGGCTTGGGAATCTGCCGAAGCCATGGCGCCGCTGCTCGGCCCCGAAACGGCGGTCGTTTGCTGCCAGAACGGCGTGCCGTGGTGGTATTTCTACCAACTGGCCGGTACCTTCCAGGGCCGGCATATCGATGCCGTCGATCGGGACAATCGTCAGTGGCGTGCCATTGGCCCGGATCGAGTAATCGGCTGTTCGGTCTACCCGGCGGCCGAGATCGCCGCACCCGGAGTGATCCAGCACGTCTATGGCGACAAGTTCGCGTTGGGCGAGCCTGACGGTTCGGCCTCGCCGCGCATCCAGCGGATTTCCGCAGCCCTGGAGCAGGCCGGTTTCAAGGCCCCGGTGCTCGATGATATCCGCTCCGAGTTGTGGTTGAAGCTGTGGGGCAACTTGTGCTTCAATCCGATATCGGCGCTGACCCGTGGCACGCTGGACATCGTCGCCAGCGATCCGACCAGCCGGGCCACCGCCAAGGCGATGATGATGGAGGCGCAAGTGATCGCCGAGAGCCTGGGCGCCAGCTTCCGGGTCGATGTCGAGCGCCGCATCAATGGTGCGGCCAAGGTTGGCAAGCACCGGACCTCGATGCTGCAGGATCTGGAGGCGGGCAAGGCGATGGAGATCGACGCGCTGGTCACTGCCGTACAGGAAATGGGCCGGATCACTGGCCACCCGACGCCGACGCTGGATGTCGTGCTGGGGCTGGTGCAGCAACTGGCAATGAACCGGGGCCTGTATCCGACCTATCCTGTGGTCGAGCGGGTCATGGCCGCCGAGTAACGCAATCGGCCGGTTGAACGCCAAAGGCCCGCGCGGTGATCGCGCGGGCCTTTGCTTTTAGTACTGCTGCCTGATCGTCAGGCGGCGCTCCTGGCCTTCAGTTTCCTGCGTATTAGGTTGATCGCCGGCAACACGATCAGGATCACCGCGATCACCGTGATCGGCCCGGCAATCGGCCGGTTCAGAAAGATCATCGGGTCGCCCGAGGATATCAGCAGCGACTGGCGCAATGTCTCCTCGGTCTGTGGGCCGAGAACGATCGCCAGCACTGCCGGGGCCAGCGGATAGTCGAGGAGGCGCAGCATGAATGCGCCGATCCCGAAGATCAGCATCAGCCAGATATCGTGCATGTCCTGGGTCGCCGCGTAGCCTCCGACAACCGACAGCACGAATATGATCGGCGCCAGGATGGTGAACGGCATCCGCAGCATCCACAGGAACAGCGGGATGAAGGCCAGGTTCACCACCATCGCCATCAGGTTCGAGACATAGAGCGAACCGATCAGTGGCCAGACAAAGTCCGGCTGATCGGTGAACAGCCGTGGCCCCGGTTGCAGACCCCAGATCACCATGCCGCCGAGTAGCACCGCAGTCGTCGGCGAGCCGGGAATTCCCAGCGTGATCATCGGCAGCATCGATCCGGCCGAGGCGGCGTTATTCGCCGCCTCCGGCGCCGAGACACCGTTGAGGGCTCCCTTGCCGAAGTTCTCCGGGTTCTTCGCCGTCATCTTGGTCAGGCCATAGGCCATCAGCGATCCAGGCGTTGCTCCCGCCGCCGGCAGGATGCCGACAAAGAAGCCCAGCGACGAGCCGATCGCCATGCCGCGCCAAGCCGTGAACGACTCTTTTACCGCGATCAACACCCGGCGCGGGGTGATTTCGGTGTCGGTCATGGTAGCCTCGCCGCGCGTCGCATTGATCGTCCACAACATCTCGCCGATGCCGTAAACGCCGATTGCGAGCACCAGGAAATTGATCCCATGAAGGAAGCCGGTGATCTCGAAGAAAACCAGCCGCGGCGCGCCCGATATCTCGTCGAAGCCTACCGCCGCAAGCACTAGGCCCAGGCAGATTGACAGAATGGTTTTCGGGATGTCGTCGCCGCCAAGCCCGACAAAGGTGGCGAAGGCGAGCAGCATCAGGGCAAAGATTTCGGGCGGACCAAAACTGAGCGCGACAGCGGCCAGCGGCGGCGCGAAGGCGGTGAACAGGATGTTGGCAACCGAGCCGCCGACGAAGGAGGCAACTGCCGCCGTAACCAGCGCCTGGTCGGCCTTGCCCTTGAGCGCCAACGGGCGGCCGTCGAAGGTCGTTGCCACAGCGGTCGATGCGCCAGGAATGCCGAGTGTGATCGACGAGATGGCACCGCCATACATCGCCCCGTAGTAGATTGCGGCGAGAAAGATCATCGCGGTCGCCGGCGGCACCAGAAAGGTTGCCGGCAACAGGATCGCGACGCCGTTCACCGAGCCGAGACCCGGCATGGCCCCGATGAACAGCCCGACCGTCACGCCGATAAAAATCATCATCAGATTCAGCGGCTCGAACGAGGCCAGCATGCCGTCAGCTAGGTGGCCGAGTATTTCCATTATTTTCTCCTTGGCCCGCCGTCGGACAAACTCCGCCCGCCGGCTTCAAACCGGAGGCCGGTCAGTCAGAGGAAGATTGCGTAGAGCGGGATGAACAGCGGCTCGAGATAGCCCTTTGGCAACACGATCCGCATGGCGACATCGAAGAAGAAGAACGTCACCACCGGAGCGCCGAGCGAAACCGCGAGCGTCGTCGTCAGCCGGTGTCTGCCCAGGAAGTGAAGATAGTAGAACATGAAGATCGGGATCGACCCATACATCCCGACGAAGTGGACCATACCGATGAGGGCGGTGATGCCGCCGCCGACCTTGATCAGCATCTCGATTCCGTGAGCATCGAGAAACTGCTCCTCGGAGCGTGACGGCGGAGAGCTCCGCCGCCACCAGTTCACCATGATCCAGATGCAGCTTGCCAGCATAATGCCGGCGAGCCAGAACGGCCAGAAGCCTGTGCCAGGGCCTTCGCCACTGACGTAGCCGATGTTATCGAACCACGCGATGCCCTCCCAGGCGGGCTGCCCGCTTTTCCACATTATGTAGATCGAGAAGAGGGCCAGCACACCCGCCGTGATGATTTCTGCGCGCCGCATGTGTCAGCCCTCTCCTCTATTTTCAGATGTTACTCGCCCATTTCCTTGAACAGCTCTTTGTGCCGCTCGACCTGGGTCGTCCAATAGACCTTCTGCGTAGCTGGATCCATCGACAGCGGCTCGAGGCTTTCGGACGCCATATATTCTTGCCACTCCTGGGAATCGTAGATTTTCGTGAACAGAGCCTGATAGAAGGCCGCGGCATCATCCGACATCCCCGGCGCACCGACCACTGCGCGCTGGTTGTAGTAGCTGAAATCCTTGCCCAGTTCCTTGACCGTGCGCACGTCCGGCAGATTGGGAAGGCGCTCATCCGAGAAACTGATCAACGGCACCAAATCGCCCGACTGATAGAAGCCCCTGGCTTCCGACGGGTTGTTGACGCTGGCCATGATCTGCTGGCCGGCAAGATCTTTGGCCACGGCACCACCGCCCTTGTAGGGGATATACTTGATCTTCAGGCCGAAGTTCTTCTCCATCCAGGCAACGACGATCGAGTCTTCCTGACCTTTGCCGGTTCCGCCCATGATGTAGCTGCCGTCGTTACCGACCTTCGCGACCCAATCCTCAAAGGTCGTGATCCCGGAGTCCTTGTGGACCCAAAGCACGAACGGATCGACACCCATCATCTCGACCGGCGTGAAGGTCATGATGTCGATGCCCAGG
>DATLAW010000279.1:0-13359 GCA_035527255.1 Thermohalobaculum sp.
AAGACGTTCTTCGCGATATCCAGACCAATCGTGCTAATCTGATCCATGGATGGCTCCTCTCTAGCGGTTCCTCAAACATCGCGATCTTCGCACATCGCGATGCCGGTGGAGGAGCCGTCCACAGCATCAGAAAGCGACATAGCTCGAACATAGCCGATCTTTTCATCAGCAGCGTTGCGGTAAATCCGGCGCTTGGCGCGACCACTTCGGGATTGATTGGCTCCTACATGTCCAACTCGAATGAATTTCAGCCCGCGAACATTGAACGCGCAAGCCGCGTGGGCTAGCGTCTCGGAGTCAATGCGGCGTGGGGAATGTCGACACAAGATGCATAACAACTTTCTCAACAAAGCGATGGACGACTGTAGCAGCGGCACCATCGCCCTCCTCAAGGACCAGTCTCGGCTGTGCATTTTCAAGAAGGGTGCGTTCCTTTACAACCAATTTGACCCGTCGGACTGCATCTATGTCATCATGGACGGCTGCGTCATCGTCGAGCGGACGAATCGGTCCGGCGACACTACTAGCTACCGGATCGCGACGCGCGGCGACTATCTGGGGCATCGCTCCTATTTTGCGCGTGAACCCCGCTCAACCGCTCCGCGCAGTATGACCGACACCCATGCTCTGCGCATCCCCGGCGCGGCGTTGGCGCAGGCGACCGAGATGGATCCGGTCGTCAGCCTGCTCTTCGCCCGCGAACTGACGCGTGATGACGGTCCTCGGCTGGGCGCCGTGATCCGCAGCAACCGGGTACTTGGCATCACCCGGCTAGCTTATCTGCTGTACCACCTGCACGAAAGGCTCGCCTCCGACAACGCCGCTGACACCGTGCAATTGCCGTTCACGCAGAACGATCTCGCAAACATGCTCGACCTTCGCAAAGAGACGATCTCACGGCTCATGCACGAGCTCCAGGACTTGGGCGTGCTCCGCATCGTGGCAAACCCGCGCCGTATCGTCATCACCGACCACGCCGCGCTGACCGAGATCATTCATCAAGACCTCTGAGCAACCGGGCCGTTCGAAGCCGTCGCGCGCGCTTATCTGACCACGGATTCCCGTGATGCCAGACAATTCGGTGCACGGGGACACAGTAGTCGCGTCTCGGCGCATCGCCGTTTGTCGAGTGCGTTCAGATGCTCAAACGGAGAGTCCGAAGTGGGTCAAACCTGGCCCCTCGCAACGTCCATCACATCCGGTTAATATCACCCACTCAACGGACATTGCCTGCCCCACGGCAGCCTGGCGCGTTCACCCCCCTACCGCCGCCCCCGCAGAACCCGGCCCAGGACCAGCGGCGTGAACAGCATCGGGATCTGGTATAGCGCCACATACAGCCCGAACAGCGGGTCCGGTGGCAGCGCCGCGAAGTAGATCGAGACGTTTCGGGTGCCCCACATCAGCCCGGCCGACCCGGCGAGCCCCAGCGGCGCCCCAACCCGCTCGGCGACCCGCCGCCCGGCCACCGCAACCAGTGCCTGCCCGCCCAGATTGGCCACCATCACAACGGCAAATGTTCCCAACGCGAACCAGGGCATTGCCAGCACCAACTCCCAGAATCGATCGTATATCGGGATCACGAACAGCACCAGAACCACCGTCGCCACCCCGTCGAAGGCGCCGCCGTGCCGGGCGATCCTCGCCGCGCCGACCCACCGGCGCACCGCCAGCGCCGCCACCACGCCTGTGGCGATCATCGCCGCCATCCGCAGCGCCAGATCGAAGGCATCCAGCGGCACCGCCTCGCCCAGCAGCGCCTTGGTCACCACCGGTCCGATGAACGGCGCGGCGAGGCTCGCCAGAATGGTCAGCTCCAGCGCAAAGCCCGCCTCCAGCCCCAGCATCAGGCAAATCGCCGGGGCCGACGAGATTGGCGGAGCCGCGAAGGTATATACCAGCGCCGCGACATGCGCTTGAGGCAAACCGATGACGCTCGCCCCGGCCCAGATCGCCGCCGGGGTGGCCACCATCAGCGCCACGATCCAGACCGACAGCACCGCCAGCCGCCGTGGCTGGGTTGCCCGCCGGGCCAGCACATCCAGATCCAGCCGGGCCATCGAGACACACAGCACCAGCACCAAGAACCCCGGCACGAACGGCCGCAGGGTCGCGCTCAGCGATGGCAGGAAGGTCGCGGCGATGACCCCGATAGCCAGAACCCAGCGCGCTCGCGCGCCGATCCAGGTGAGACCGCTTAGCACGCCGCGCAACCCCGCCCGGAGGATATCGCCCGGCCGCCCATTGTCGTCATCGAATATCCCCCGGCTCCATGTTCCGGATTGACGCTCGGCCGGAGCGACCCGGTTGTCAAGCAGACCCCTCGTTCCGGGTCGCCGGACCAAATGGTTAACGCAGATCGGGCTCGGTGCAATTTGCACTCCCAATACACTATTGGCTAATTCCCCGCTCAACGCCGCATTGACCGGATGCCGCGCGGCAGTCAGGATCAGCCCGGCAACACGCCCAAACAACTGGACCCTCGCATGCCCGGCACCCCGCAAGACCTGCCCTCGCACGCCTCGGTTGTCGTCATTGGCGGCGGCGTCATGGGCTGCTCGACCCTCTATCATCTGGCCAGGGAAGGGGCCACCGACGCCGTGCTGATCGAGCGTAATCAGCTGACCTCCGGCACCACCTGGCACTCAGCGGCGCAGGTGCGGGCGTTGCGATCCAGCCGCAACCTGACCAACCTAGCGCGTTATTCCATATCGCTTTATTCGACATTGGAGGGGGAAACCGGGCAACAAACTGGCTGGATCGACAAGGGCTCGATCTCACTCGCCACCACGCCAGACCGGGTCACCCATGTCCGCCGGCAGGAGGCGCTGGCACATCTCTATGGCGTCCGCGCCGAGTGGATCGGCGCCGGCGAGGCGGCCGAACGCTGGCCTCTGATGCGCAGCGACGACGTGCTCGGCGCGGTCTGGGCGCCGGATGACGGACGGGTCGGCGCCACTGACCTCTGCGCGGCACTGACCAAGGGCGCGAGGGCCCGTGGCGCCCGGATATTCGAGGAGGTCGGCGTCACCGGAATTCTAACAAAAGACAACCGGATCAAGGGTGTAGAAACCAACCGAGGCACCATCCGCTGCGACGCAATCGCGCTTTGCACCGGCCTCTGGTCACGCGAGGTCGCTGGTATGGCGGGCGCCATCGCCCCGGTCTGGCCGTGCGAACATTTCTACCTGCTGACCATGCCGATCGACGGCATCACCGGCAACCTGCCGACGCTGGGCGACCATGACGGCCAGCTCTACATCCGCGACGACAGCGGTGGCCTGCTGGTCGGCTGTTTCGAGCCGATGGGCAAGGCGATCCCGCCGGAATTGATCAACCAGATCAAGCCGTTCCAGCTGCTGGCCGAGGATTGGGACCATTTCGAGCCGATGATGCTGAACGCGCTGCACCGCCTGCCGGTGCTGGAGAACGCCGAGGTCAAGATGCTGCTGAACGGGCCGGAAAGCTTCACCCCTGACGGCACCTTCCTGCTCGGCGAGACGGCCGAGACCCGGGGCTTGTTCCTCGGCTGCGGCATGAACTCGGTCGGCGTCGCCACCGGCGGTGGCGCCGGGATGGCCTTGGCGCACTGGATCTGCCACGGCCACCCGCCCGCGGACCTCGGCGAGGCCGAGGCCAATCGGTTCCCGGCCTGCTTCAACTCGATCGAGGCCCTGGTCGCCCGGGTGCCCGAGGAACTCGGCCGCCACTACAATATCTCCCATCCGGGTCGGCAAATGAAATCAGCCCGCAATCTGCGGCGCTTGCCTTTGCAGGACAAATGGGATGCCGAGCGGGCGCATTTCGGCCAGACCTATGGCTGGGAACGGCCGCTCTATTTTCACAAGACGGCGGAGCCGGAGCTGACCTTCGGCAGGCCCGCCTGGTTCGCCCCGGTCGGGGCCGAGGTCGAGCGGGCGCACAAGGGCGCCGCGATCTTCGATCAATCGAGTTTTGGCAAGATCGAGGTCGAGGGGCCTGACGCCGAGCGCTACCTCAACCGGATCTGCGCCAACGACATGACCCGCCCGCCGGGTCGCGCCATCTACACAGGCATGCTGAACCCGCGCGGCGGCTACGAGAGCGATGTCGCCGTCCTGCGGATCAGGGACGACCTCTATCGCATCTACACCGGCACCGCCGCGACCCGCCGCGACCTCGGCTGGCTCCGGCGCCACTTGAATGGCGAGCGGATAACATTGCGCGACGTCACCGAGGAGTTTGCCACAATCGGCTTGATGAGGCCGGAGGCAGCGCGGGTCGCGACCGAAGTTGGCGCGAATAACCTCAATGACCTCAGGTACTTCCACTTAGGAGAAGCCGAAATCGCCGGGGCACACCTGCGCGCCGTCCGCCTGTCTTATGTCGGCGAGGCGGGGTGGGAGATTACCTGCAAGGCCCAAAACGCCGGGCGCATCTACGACGCGCTTTACGCGGCCGGCGCGCGACCCGCCGGGCTTTATGCCCAAACCGCGATGCGGATCGAAAAGGGATACCGGGCCGTTGGCCACGAGCTGGATACCGACGTGACGCCGTTGGAGACGGGACTGGATTTCGCCGTCGCCTGGGACAGCAACTTCATCGGCCGCGAGACGCTGCTGCGCCGTCGCGACAAGGGCATCAAATCACGCATCGTCACCATTCTGCTGGACGACTTCCACGCCGTGCCGCTGGGCAGCGAGCCGGTCTATGCGCAGGGCCGCATCGTCGGCAAGACCACCTCCGCCGCCTTCGGCTACCGGATCGCCCGGCCGCTCGCCCTGGCCGACATCGATGCAGCACTCGGCGAGGGCGACCCAGTCGAGATTGATATCGCGCGCCAGATGTGGCCGGGGCGTGTTACCTTGCGGCCCGCCTTCGACCCTACCGGAACCCGCATGCATCCAGCCAAAGGAGCCCGACCATGAGCCCGAACCGAAGCCACGTCTTCCCGCGCCATACCAAGGCCAACCTGCCGACCGTGGCGGGCGGCGACGGGCCATACCTGATCGACACCACCGGCAAGCGCTACCTCGATGCCAGCGGCGGCGCGGCAGTCTCGTGCCTCGGCCATTCGGTCCATGCGGTGACCGAGGCGGTGAAGGCGCAGCTCGACCGCATCCCCTACGCCCACACCAGTTTCTTCACCTCGGAACCCGCCGAACACCTTGCCGATATGCTGATCGGACACGCACCGGAAGGCATCGACCGGGTCTATTTCGTCTCCGGCGGCTCCGAGGCGACCGAGGCGGCAATCAAGCTGTCGCGGCAGTATTTCATGGAAAAGGGCGAGACCTCACGCCGCCACATCATCGCCCGCTGGCAGAGCTATCACGGCAACACGTTGGGTGCCCTGTCGGCTGGCGGCAACCGCTGGCGCCGGGCGCAGTTCGAGCCGCTGATGGTGGCGGCGATGCACCATATCGACCCCTGCCATTACTACCGCTGGGGCGAGCCTGGCGAAAGCCCGGAGGAGTACGGCCTGCGGGCTGCCAACAAACTGGATGAGAAAATTCGCGAGCTCGGGCCCGAGACGGTCGCCGCCTTTATCGCCGAGCCGGTGGTCGGCGCCACCATGGGCGCCGTGCCCGCCGCACCGGGCTATTTCAAGCGCATCCGCGAGATCTGCGACCACCACGGCGTGCTGCTGATCCTGGATGAGGTGATGTGTGGTATGGGCCGTACCGGCCACATGTTCGCCTGCGAGGCGGACGGGATTTCACCGGACATCGTTTGCATTGCCAAAGGGTTAGGCGCAGGCATCCAGCCAATCGGGGCGATGCTGTGCTCGGGCGATATCTATGCCACTATCGAGGACGGCTCCGGCTTTTTCCAGCACGGCCACACCTATCTCGGCCATGCCACCGCCTGCGCCGCCGGGGTGGCGGTGCTGGACCAGATCCCGGGTCTGCTGCCGAATGTCGTCGCCATGGGCAACAAGCTGCAAGCGGCGCTGGTTACGGCATTGGACCAGCATCCCCATGTCGGCGACGTCCGGGGGCGCGGCCTTTTCCGGGGCGTCGAGATCGTCGCCGACAAGGCCACCAAGGCGCCATTCGATCCGGCCCTGGCGGTCGCCGCCAATCTGAAGAAGGCCTGTTTCGCCGACGGGCTGATGGTCTACCCGATGGGCGGCACCATCGATGGTCTCAACGGCGACCACGCCATGTTCGCGCCGCCGTTCATCATCAACGACGGCCATATCGACGAGATCGTGACCAAGTTTTGCGGCGCCCTCGACCGGACACTGCGGACTGCCAAAGCCGCATAGAACCGTTGACGCAGACCGCCCCTCGTCACACCGCCAGACTGTGCCGAGCTGGCTGGGTTTGGAAATAGGCGTCGAACTCGGCCGCGATCAGGCGGGTGTGGCTGTGCCAGTCGTCAGCGATGGTGAAGCCGCCGCGCCATGGCGTCAGCGCCCCTGCCGGAGCCGCCGCCAGCAATCGGGACACGGTTTCGCGCAGCGGATCCGTGAAATCACCGTAACGGGCGTGCAGCCGGTCAAGGTCAAGCCGGAACTGGCACAGGATTTCCTCTATAGCATCGCGGCGGATGCGGTCGTCGAGGTCGAGGGCACAGCCGCGCCGCGCGGCCAGCCCGCCCTGCTCGACACGGAGCTGATAGGTCGCGGTGGCAGGGTCGTTCTGGACATACCCCTGTGGCAGGAAGCCGATGGCCGAGGCCCCGAAGCCGATCAGCGCCTCGGCCCGATCGGCCGTATAGCCCTGGAAGTTGCGCCGCAGCGTGCCGTCGTCGCGGGCTGACGCCAGACTGTCGCCGGGCCGGGCGAAATGGTCGATGCCGATCGCGGTGTAACCAGCCTCCGTCAACATGTGCGCGGCCAGCGCCGCCTGGTTCTGGCGCTCGCTGGGGCCGGGCAAGGCGGCACTGTCGATCATCTTCTGGCGCTTGGACATCCACGGCACATGGGCGTACCCGAACAACGCGATGCGGTCGGGGCCGATGTCGATGACCTTCCCGATGGTGCGGGCAATGCTGGCCTCGGTCTGGTGCGGCAGGCCATACAGCAGGTCCATGTTGACCCCGCTCACGCCGATTCCGCGCAGTGCCGCAACGACATCGCGGGTCAGCTCGTAGCCCTGATGGCGGCCGATAGCTTGCTGCACCACATCATCGAAATCCTGCACTCCGATCGAGGCTCGGGTCAGGCCGGTATCAGCGAAGGCGGCAACGCGCTCCGGTGTCATATCACGGGGGTCGATCTCGACCGCGAACTCGGCATCCTTGGCATTGGGGAAGTGCTCGCGTACATGCCGCGCCAGCCGCCGGATATCGCCGGGGGCCAGCACCGTGGGCGAGCCGCCGCCCCAGTGCATCTGGGTCACGGCCTGTCCGCCGCCGGTCAGCTCGGCAACCCGGGCGATCTCGCGCTCGATCTGCGCCAGGTAGCGGGTCACCGGGTAATAAACCTTCGACCCCTGGGTGCGGCAGGCGCAGAACCAGCACAGCGTGTCGCAGAAAGGGATATGCAGATAGAGCGATATTGCCGCATCGGGTGGCAGAGCGCGCAGCCAGCACTCATATGTATCGGAGCTGAAGTCGCCATCGAAATGCGGCGCGGTCGGGTAACTGGTGTAGCGCGGCACGCTGCGCGACAGGGCATCAGCGTCGAAGGGCGAGGCAGTGTGGGGCGTGATGAAATGTGTCATATCGCAACGATGCGCGCGACGCCGTCTGGTCGCATTGACCTAGGTCAATGATCGATGCAAGCTTGGCGCAAGGGAGAACGTGATGTCCGGTCTGCAAAATATTGATCTCCGTGTTCCGCGCCAGGCCCGCGAGAATTGTGCCGACTGCGCTATCCGCCACCGCGCCATCTGTGCCTATTGCGGACCAGACGAGCTGTCGCAACTCGAAGCAATCAAGTTCTACAAAACCTTCGCGCCGGGGGAGGAGATCGTTGCCGCCGGCGAGAACACCGAATTTCTCGGCTCGGTCGTCGAGGGCGTGGTCGCGCTTTCCAAAACGCTCGTCGACGGGCGCCGCCAGACCGTTGGGCTGATGTTTCCGTCCGACTATGTCGGCCGCCCGATGCGTCCCATCGCTCCCTATGACGCAGTGGCCGTGACGACGGTGCGGCTGTGTCTGTTCACCCGAACCCGGTTCGAGCGGGTGCTGCGCGAGACCCCGGCGCTGGAGAAGCGTCTCCTGGAGATGACGCTGGACGAGCTGGACGCCGCGCGTGACTGGATGCTGCTGCTGGGCCGCAAATCCGCGCGCGAGAAGATCGCCACCTTCCTGACTATCCTGGCGCGCCGCGCCGCGGCGTTGGACAAAAAGACCCCTGACGACGGGCTGAACTTCGTGCTGCCGCTGACCCGCGAGGCGGTCGCCGATTATCTGGGACTGACCATCGAGACCGTCAGCCGCCAGATCACAGCGCTGCGCAAGGCCGGGGTGATCGAACTGGCCGACGCCCGCAACATCCGTGTGCCGGACTATACGGCGCTGCTGGGCGCGGCGGGCGAGGACGCCGACGGAGGGATGATCGACTGAAGGCCGGAATTCGGCCAGCCTACCCCTCAAGGGTTTCCATGGCATCCCATCATCGCACTTCCCCGGACTTGATCCGGGGTCTCGACCCTTATTTCTCAGAGGCGCGAGGCCCCGGATCAAGTCCGGGGAATTCATACCAAGGGTCTATGACCATGACTCACGCCTCAACCATCTCCGCCGCCTTTTGCAGGTCTACCGAGACCAGCTGGCTGACGCCGCGTTCGACCATGGTCACGCCGAACAGCCGGTCCATCCGGCTCATGGTGACGGCGTGGTGGGTGATGATCAGGAAACGGGTGTCGGTTAGCCGGATCATCTCGTCGAGCAAATCGCAAAAGCGGGTGACATTGGCGTCGTCCAGCGGCGCATCGACCTCGTCGAGAACGCAAATCGGCGCCGGGTTCGACAGGAATACCGCGAAGATCAGGCTGAGCGCCGTCAGCGTCTGCTCGCCGCCCGACAGCAGCGACAGGGTCGAAAGCTTCTTGCCCGGCGGCTGGCAAAGGATCTCGAGCCCGGCATCAAGCGGGTCATCCGATTCAACCATCACCAAGCGTGCCTCGCCACCGCCGAACAGGTGGCGGAACAGGTCGGCGAACTTCTTGTTGACCTGGTCGAAGGCGCGGATGATGCGCTCGCGGCCCTCGCGGTTCAGCTCGTGGATGCCGGCGCGCAGCTTGCCGATGGCGGCTTCCAGGTCGTCCTTCTCGGTGCCGATCTGGTCGCGCTCGGCTTTGACCTCGGCGGCGTCCTCATCAGCCCTGAGATTGACCGCTCCCAGCGAGTCGCGCTGGCGGCGCAGCCGGGCGACGTCGGTCTCAACCACCTCCAGCGTCGGCAGGTTCTCGGCTCCTGCACCAACCGCCTCAAGCAATTGCTCGGGGGCCAGTTCCATGTCCACACGAATGCGGGTGGAGGCTTCATCACGGCGCTCGGTGGCTCCCTCGAGCCGGGCCTCGCAGCGGGCCCGGGCCTCGCGACAGTCCGAAGCCTTACGCTCGGCCTCGCGCTCGGTGGTCTCGGCTGCGCGCAATCGGGTCTCGCCCTCCGCCAGCGCATCGCCAGCGGCCCGGCGCCGAGTCTCGGCGGTCTCGATATCGGCGGCGAGTGTGGCGCGTTTTCGAGCCAGCTCGTCGGGTGCGCCCTCGGCGTTCGCCCGTGCCGCCATGGTCTCATCGATGCGCAGGCGCAACTCGCCAATGCGGTTGCCTGCATGCTCGAGCCGGTCTTTCCAGCCGCTCCGCTCGCGCGCGATGTCGGCCATCCGCTTTTCACGGACCAGCCCATCGCGACGAACCTCGTCGGCCCGACTTCGCGCTGCCAGCATCGCGATACGGGCAAGATCGACATCACCGCGTTTGGCCTCGACGGCGGCACGGGCTTCGGCAACATTGTCGAGCCCGGTGAGCGCCTCCTCGGCCTCCTTCAGTGCGTTCTCTGCCTCAGCTCGCTCGGTCCGGCGCAACTCGAGCGAGTGGCGTTGAGTTTCCAGCTTGGCACCATGCATCGCCAACTCGGCTTCGGCCTTCGACAGCGCGCGCGCAGCCTCGGCAAGCGCCTGATCGGCCAGCCGCCGTCGATCGCGCAAGTCGGATTCCCGGCCGGTCGCCGCGGTCAGCGTGGCGCGCGCCGCGTCGTGGGTGTCGGACGTGGCGGCACGTTTTGCCTCAACCTCGCCTAATGACACCGTCAACACATTCAGCCGGTTGCGCTGCTGCAGCCTAAGCGCTGTGGACGAGGAGGCGTCCTCGGCCCGCACCCGAAACCCGTCCCAGCGCCATAAATCACCTTGGCGGCTGACCAACCGCTGGCCGGGCGTCAACTCCGCCTGCAATGCGTCACCCTTTTCGCGCGCGACGACGCCGACCTGGCTGAGCCGCCGCGCCAGCAACCCCGGCCCGTTCACTTGACCAGCCAGCGTCTCGGTGCCTTTGGGCAGGGCGGCGTTCTTCGTATATGCCGGCAGGGTCATCCAACCGGTGGCCCCTGCCCCCGATTTCAGTTCGGCGGCGCGCAGATCGTCGCCCAGCGCCGCGCCCAGCGCCGCCTCGTAGCCCGGCGCCGCCGTGACGCGGTCGAGAAGCTGCGCGGTGTCACCCGACTCGCGGGCCATCAACCGGGTTAGCCCCTGCACCTCGGCCTTCAATGCGGTAATCTCGCCATCGATCTCGGAGAGCGCGGCGCGCGCCTCGGCTTCGGTGTTCTGCGCCCCGGTGCGCGCAGTCTCCGCCGCCGTCAGAGCAATCTCGGTCGCCGCCCCCTCGGTTCGAGCCGTCGCCTCGGTTTGTTCGGCAACTGCACGCGCCGCGCCCACTGTGCCGATCTCCTCGGCCAGCGTCTGCTCTGCCGCCGTAGTGCGGGCAATTTCCTCACCAATCCGCTGGACGGCGCCACGGGCTTCCTCGCGGCGCCGCTCGGCGGCGGCGGAGCGGGCTGATAGCCGGGCAGCCTCCTCGGTCAGCCGGTCGAGCGCGGTCTCCTGTTCACTGAGCTGCTCGGCAGCTTCGCGCGCGGCATCCTGGGTTGCGACCAGCGCCGGCTCATGACCGGTGTTGGCGGTGCGTAGAGAAACCTCCTCCTGATCGAGCCGCTCGACAGTGCTGTCGGCGTCGCGCCCCAGCGTCTCCTCGCGTTCCAGATCGATCGCAAGCTGCCGCGCCCGGCCGACCAGCGCCTCGATCTCGGCCCGCGCGCGGGTTTCGCGCTCGGCGAGTTGGTCGCGCTCGATGGCCAGACGTTGGTGCAACGCGGCGGCGATCGCCTCCTCCTGGCGCAGCGGCGGCATCGCCACCTCGGCCTGCTCGTGATGGCGCCGGGCGGCAAGTACCGTGGTCTCGGCGGCGGCGGCCGCCGTGGTGCCCTCGGTCAACGCGCGCGCAGCGGCGGCGTGTTCTTCATCGGCCATCCGCCAGCGCAGGAACAGCAAGGTCGCTTCAGCGCGACGCAACTCATCTGCGATGGCACGGTAGCGCCGGGCTTGCGCCGCCTGGCGCTCCAACGACTTCAGCTGAGCGTCGAGTTGCTCGACAACATCCTCGACCCGCGCAAGATTGGCTTCCGCACCGTTCAGCTTCAACTCTGCCTCGTGGCGGCGCTGATAGAGACCGGAGATACCGGCGGCTTCCTCAAGAATCCGACGCCGCGCTGTCGGCTTTGCGTTGATCAGCTCGCCGATCTGACCTTGGCGCACCAGCGCCGGCGAATGGGCGCCGGTCGATGCGTCGGCAAACAGCATCTGCACGTCGCGAGCGCGCACGTTCTTTCCGTTCACGGTGAAGGACGAACCAATGTCGCGGGTGATCCGGCGGCTGACCTCGAGCGTGTCGTCGTTGTTGAAGGCGGCCGGAGCGAGGCGCTCACGATTGTCGATAATCATCTCGACCGAGGCGGAGTTTCGGGCCGGGCGACTTTCGGCGCCAGCGAAGATTACGTCCTCCATGCCGTCACCGCGCATGGCGGTGGGGCGGTTCTCGCCCATCACCCAGCGCAACGCCTCCAGCAGGTTGGATTTGCCGCAGCCATTGGGGCCAACCACGCCGGTAAGCCCGGTCGAGATCAGCAACTCGGCCGGATCGACAAAGGATTTGAACCCCTGAAGTCTGAGCTTCGTAAATTGCACTGCTACTGCCTGCCCCGATTTATTGCTCGGTTTCTTATCCCGCTATTTTGCGGGAACCGGGGCGGGTATGTCAACGCACTCGATGGCCGATCTGGGGGTTATCCACAGGTGAGGTACAAAATCTGGCGGAACCGGCGTTGGATCAGGTCCATCACTCCATCAAAGATGCGCATCGACCAATGCCGAGAACTCGGCGAATGGCATATTGCCTGCGTGTTTTTCGCCATTGATAATGAAGGTGGGGGTCGATTCGACACCGTCAGCTTGCGAGTTCTTCTGATACGCTTCGACCAGCGCCTTGGCGTAGTCCTGGTCGGCGAGGCAGGCGTCGAGCTGGTCATTAGACAAGCCATTTAGCCGGCCGATCTTCTGAATCTCGCCACCAATCTGGTCCTCCGCAACCTTGGCCCAGACGCTTTGCTTTTTTAGGAATTGGTCGGCCATTGGATAGAAGGCATCGGCGCCGCCACAGCGCGCGGTCATCGAGGCCCAAAGCCCGAAACGGTCAAAATAAATCTCGCGGAGGATGAACTTGACCTTGCCGGTGTCAACATAGGCCGCTTTGAATTGCGGCCAGGTACCTGTGTGGAAGGCCGCGCAATGCGGGCAGGTGAAAGAGGCGTATTCGATTACCGTCACCGGTGCTGCATCATCGCCCAACACAACGTCGCCCATGATGGGTGCGACGGTTTGCGCCAGTGCACTGCCGGGCAGCAGCGCTGCCGCCCCGATCCCGGCAACTCCAGTGGCAGCGATTATCGCCAGCATATGGCGGCGGTCGAATTGGTTGGACATTTCAGCTCTCCTCGGCCTCAGGATTTCTTCGGTTCATCGTCGCATGCAAGCGCGTTTCCTTCCGTGCGTGCAAGCATTGTTTCTTCCGTGCGTGCAAGCACGTGGGCCCCCATCCGCGTCAGCGCGGCGCGCAGCGCTTCGTTCTGGATGCCACGGGTCAATTCGGCGGCGTGCGCGATCTCAGCCGCACCTGGCTCGGCGGGTGCCGCGTTCGGGCGCCCGGCGAAGCGGGCTGGTCCTTCGCCGAAACCAACAGCGGCGGTGGTCTGGGTTACCTTCAGCCGGGCAATGGCGCGGTAGCCGTAGAATTGGTTCACCCGCTCGATGATACGCGGCCCCAGATGCTCGACCTCCGGCGCCCGGGCGCCCTCGGTGCGCACTACCAGGGTCGCACCCAGCCCCTGGGCGCGCGGGTAGCTGACCTTGACCGGAACGCACAGCGCCGA
>DATLAW010000280.1:0-15582 GCA_035527255.1 Thermohalobaculum sp.
CTAGTCCGCTTGTGTGAAACGAGTGCATCGTACATAAACTGCTGAACGCCTTTGAAACTTCGGCAGATCGATCGATGACGAGCTCTTTTATAGAGAACAACGGAGGGGATCGCGCTCAGTTTGGACGAGCCGCGCCCTTTCAGATGTTTATCGTCGATGGCAGCGATCTGCAAATTCGGTCGGCCAATGGAGCGGCGCAAAGCGCACTTGGCTATCCGCTGGATGCGCTCAGATCCTTAAGCTTTCTCGACATTGCGCCGGAGATATCGAGGCAAACCTGGGATCGTTTGGCCCGGCGCATGGACAATGGCGCCAGCGCTGCGACGCGGTTCGAGACCCGGTTTCGCCGCCAGGACGGGACGACTTATCCCGGACACGTCCAACTTGACCGGATCCTGAGTGGTGACGAGAAGAGCTACTATGCCATCGTGAACGACACTTCGACGAGCACCGACCCCGACGCAGGCTCGCGTCTGGACACGGCACTATTGCATTCCATCATCGAAACTGCGCCGGATGCCATTGTGACCATTGGCGAGCAAGGCGGCATTCTTAGCTTCAGCCCTGCCGCCGAGCGGATGTTCGGGTACCGCGCCGCCGAGGTGATCGGGCGCAATGTGAACATGCTGATGCCGGAGCCCTATCACTCCGAACATGACGGTTACCTCACGCGCTATCTCACCACCGGCGAGAAGCGGATCATCGGAATCGGGCGCACCGTTATCGCCCGGCACAAGTCAGGCTCGACCTTTCCAATGGAGCTGGCGGTCGGCGAGGTCAAGTCCAGAACGGATCATATCTTCACCGGATTCATCCGCGATATTTCCGACCGGGTGGCGGCAGAGGCGCGCGCCGTGGAGTTGCAGCGCGAGTTGCACCATGTCGGGCGGCTGACCGCGATGGGCGAGATCGCCTCGATGATCGTGCATGAGTTGAACCAGCCGCTGACCGCGATCGCCAATTTCGGCGAGGCCTCGAAGCGCCTGCTCGAGAAGGGCGGCGACCAGTCCGGTCGCGCCGTGGAATTCATCGAGAAATCGGTTCGCCAGGCCCACCGGGCCAGCGAGATGATCCGCCGTCTGCGTCGCTTCGCGACACGAGGCGCGGGCGACATGGAGCCGATGGCGGTCAACGAGGTGGTGCAGGATGCCGCTCGCCTCGCCCTGATCGGGGCTTCAGACCAGAGCATCCTGGCCAGTTACGATTTTGCCCTGGGCCTGCCGGAGATCACTGCAGACCGCATTCAGGTGCAGCAGGTGGTGGTCAATCTGATCCGGAACGGGATTGACGCCATGCTCGATCCCAAGGCGGGTAAGGGTGGCGCGCTTCGCCTGACGGTCGCGACCAGCCGGAACCCAGAGGGCGCAGTGCTAATCTCGGTTGCCGATACCGGCCCAGGAATAGCACCCGAAATCGCCGCGGATCTGTTCACTCCGTTCGTCACGTCAAAGGAGGGTGGCATGGGCATCGGCCTGTCGGTCAGCAAATCCATCGTCGAGGCCCATGGCGGCAAGATATGGGTTGAGCCCAACTCGGGCCAAGGCTGCAAGTTTGTGTTCACGCTGGCGACCAACAACGGCGCCGAAGCCAAACGATGACCCGGCGCGATGGAAAAATCTATGTCGTCGACGACGACGAAGCGGTGCGCGACTCGATCGAGGCGTTGCTGTCCTCTATCGGCTATGCGACCGAGGCTTTCGGCTCGGCCCAGCAGTTTCTTGAAAGTTTCGATCCGTCCGGCGCCGCCTGCATTCTGCTGGATGTCAGCATGCCGGAGATGGATGGCGTGACCCTGCTGGAAAGCATGGGAGCGGACCGTCGGGGCGTGCCGGTGATCATGGTGACCGGGCATGGCGACGTGCCGCTGGCGGTACGGGCGATGCAGGCTGGCGCCGTCGATTTTGTCGAAAAGCCGTTCGAGGAAAACCGGCTGCTGCAAAGCATCGAGCTGGCGATCACAAGCGCCAGATCGGCGCCGGTTGCGACAGATGACAACCTGGCGGCACAGTTCGCCCGGCTGACCCCGCGCGAGACCGACGTGATGCGCCAGATGGTGATCGGCCACCCCAACAAGGTCATCGCCTATAATCTCGGCCTGAGCCCGCGCACCGTCGAGATCCATCGCGGTCGGGTAATGCAGAAGACCGGCGCCGACAGCCTTTCCCATCTGGTCAGACTGGCGATCAAGGCCGGGCATGATCCGGACAGTGACTGAGGTATAAGGGAATCTCCTGACTATCCCCGGCGTGCCCCGGTATGCATCGTGCACTGCAGCACATGCGGTCTTTTTTATGGAATGGCAGGCCGGACATGCACGGGCAGGACCGATCGATTGTTCATGTGATCGACGACGACGAAGCGGTGCGCGAATCGCTTGAGGCGCTGCTCAGGGCATCCGGCTTCGAGACCGAGACCTACAGCTCCGCCGAAGACTTCCTCAACCGCACGCCCAGCCATCACGGTTGTTTGCTCCTAGACATCAAGATGCCGGGAATGAGCGGGCTCGATCTACTACAGCATCTTATCGACAAAGGGCGGCGGAGTTCCGCGATCGTGCTGACCGCCAATCCTGACGAGCGGCTCCGGCAACGCGCCCACCAGCTTGGCGTCGCTGCATTCCTGACCAAGCCGGTTACAGAGCCGGATCTGCTGAGCGCCATCGCGGATGCCGCAGATGAGTGTAAGGGAAACCCCTCATAAGGGGAATTCCCGACTATTTCCGTGGCCCCGACCGCCCTTTGATGTCTTCAACGAACGCAGCCCTCCCGACAATGGGGAGTGCCAATCCGGAGAAGACACCATGTACGCGACCACCGAACACTCGTACCGCCATCCCGCCAACATCCTGTCTGTCGTCCGCTCCAACCCAACCGCGCCGCTTGAGGCAACAGCCGCCAGCTGGCCGCATTCCGAAATCGAGCCGCCGCGCGAGCTGACCTTCGCTCCGGGCCAGACCGTATTCTTCGACGGCGACGAAGCCCGGTTCTTCTTCGAAATCGTCAGCGGCACGCTACGTTGTTGCCGGTTGACGCTAGATGGCCGCCGCCAGATCTACCGGTTCGCCGGCGCTGGGGAAATGCTGGGATTGGGCGGCGAGGACCTCCACAGCTACTCGGCCGAGGCGGTGACGGACGTCGTGGTCCGCCGCCATCGGCTGCTGTCCCTGAATACGGCAATGACCAAGGACCACCAGCTTCGCGAGCGGGTTCTGCAGTCATTGCGCGACGAATTGGCCGCCGTGCGTACTCAGATGACCCTGCTCGGGCGGATGAGTGCGGCAGAAAAGGTGGCGTCGTTCCTGATCGACCTGTCTGAGCGCACCGCCGATCCCGAAGGATGGTTTCATCTGCCGATGACCCGCTGTGACATCGCCGATTACCTTGGTCTGACGATTGAGACGGTCAGCCGGAAGATCAATAAATTGAAACGCCTCCGGGAGATCGACATGAAGACCCCGAGTGATATCCGGATCGCCGAACGTGACCGGCTGGCTGACTTCGCCGAGGCCTCCTGACCCCAACTCTCTCCCCCCGCCCGTCCTGCTTGCAAGGCAAATCTGGAGAGACACACAAAATACGGAACTGGAGATCGAAATATGTTCGAAATGACCTCAAGTTGGCCCCAGGTAGCTGCGAAACTATCACCGATAGTGGTGATGCTCGCTCTCGCTCGGCAAATATACCACGTAGGCCGGAGCACTGAAGATCAGTTAAACGAACCGCCGTCGGATGATTGAACTGGCCGGTCCGGATCGAACCCGGCTCACGTATCCCAGCCAATATACCGCGGTCGGCTGACACCAACCCCATCCTCCCTGTCGACTGCCCGTCCTGCTCGCAAGAGCAAGGCGGGCATATTTTTGTGCCCAACGGCTCAATCGCTTTTCGGCCAAACCGCCGGGTCGATCTTGCCGGACGGGTCGGCTCGCCGAAACCGGCGGCCGCAGATTGGGCAGAGCACGACCTTGCCCAGTGTGAGAATGAGATCAACCCGCCGATGCGGCATGGCATCATCGCCAGCACAATCAATCACTTTCAACGCCAATTCGGTGATCTCGTGCTTCTCGGTCATGTCGGAAAGACTGGCGCACCTCGCCGCGAAACTCCTTGATCTAGCGCAAGATCAGGCGCTGGAAACTGATCGCGGCGGCACAATCATACTCGGCGGTATCTCAATGTTACCTGGCGTCGATCAGGGCTTCGCCAGCCTGGGCGTAGATCTCGTCTTCCTGGGCGCTGTGCAATCTGACGATGGTCTCGAGCGATTGGATCACCCGCTGAGCGTCGCGAATGAGAGAGCGATCCACATCCTCCAGAGTCAGGCCCTTGCAAATCGTCTCGAGCATCCGGGCGAGGTGACGGATTTCCCGGTGCGCCCGATTCATCGCCGCCAAACCTTGCGTCGTCATGAAACCGGACATGCCGGGATAAACCTGACGCTCGTCGTTGCGCTCATGGCTCAGGATATCCTCATTGGCAATCCGGTTGGCCTCGCCGATCAGCGAAACGGCGTCTTTGGGCGTGGCTTCGTCGAGGTCATCAGCAATTTGCCTGAGGCGATCGAGTACGGCCAACTGATCGGCATGTCCGTCATGAAGGTGCTTCACCGCTCCTTCGGTTATTCGCCCGCCCGCGAGGCCCTGACCTGGACCCAGCGCCCGCAGCGCATTCAGGATAACCGCAACGTCGATTACCTCCTGGATCAGAGCACCGGCCACCGGGGTAAGCCAACCTACCGCGGCTGCGGCCATCCCGATGCCGGACAACGCGAGGCCAACAGCGATGCTTTGCAGCGCAATGCGCCGGGTACGCCGGGCGATTGCAATAGCATCGGCGACGCGATCAAGCCGCTCGACCAGGATCACGACATCGGCCGCCTCGGATGAGGCAGTGGCGCCGCGCGCACCGAGGGCAATGCCGACATCAGCAGCTGCCAGGGCCGGCGCGTCATTGATCCCGTCGCCGATCATCAGCGTCGGCGCGAGGCTACGCTCAATCGTGACGGCATCGACCTTCTCGCCGGGGAGGCGCTCCGCCAGAACGGCATCCAGACCCAACGCCGCCCCGATCGATTCGACTGCGTCGGACCGGTCGCCACTGACCATGATAACCCGGGTGATCCCAGCGGCGCGCAGCCGGTCAATAGTGCGCGACGATTCCGGGCGCAATTGGTCGGCGAGCAGAAGCACTCCGCTGACGTCCCCGTCGATCGAGACAACCACACTCAACGCCGAGCGCCAACTTGCGCGCCTGAGCGAGCGGGCGAGCCAGCTCTCGGGGTGTTGTCCACGCAACACCAACTCAGCCGACCCGGCGCGGACCCGGCGGCCGCGGACCGTTCCCTCCAGGCCGGAGCCGGGTGCCTCCGCGATGTCCGTCGGCGTGGTCAGCTCCAACCCCTTCTGCCGGGCCGCCGCCGTTATCGCCGTCGCGACGATATGCTGGGAGGCCTGCTCAAGCGACGCCACCAACCCAAGTAACTCGTCCGGATCCTGTCCAGGTGCAGTGTCGATCCCGATGATCCGCGCGCCGCCGACCGTCAGCGTCCCGGTCTTGTCGAAGATCGCAGTGCGCGCCCGCGCCAGCGCCTCCAGCGGGCCGCTACCTTTGACCAGAATGCCGCGCCGTGCCGCCTGCGAGATGCCGGAGATGAAGGCAACCGGCGCCGCGAGGATCAGCGGGCACGGCGTCGCGACCACCAGGACCGCCAGGCCGCGTATCGGGTCGCCCGACAGGGCCCAGGCCGCGCCAGCAACCGCCAAACTGACCGGCAGCAGGACCAGGGCATAGCGATCGGCCATCCGGATGAAGGGCGAGCGGGTCGTCCGGGCGGCGTTGGCCAACCGGACGATTCCGGCATAGGTGCTTTCGTCCGCCACCGCCGAGACATCCATCTCGAACGCTTCTCCAGCATTGACGGTGCCGCTTCGGGCCACCGACCCTCGCTGGCGGTCGATCGGGATCGGCTCGCCGGTCAGGGCGGATTCGTCGAGCGACGCCGCGAGGCTGGCGATCATTCCGTCGACCGGGATCACCTCGCCAGCACGCACCAGCAACCGGTCACCAAGCGACACCGCGTCGATGGGTACAGTCTCAATCGCGCCATCGGTCATCCGGTGGGCAACCCGCGGTGCCCGATCCACGAGCATCCGCAGGTTGCGCTCGGCCCGCCCCACGGCGAAGTCTTCGAGCACATTTCCCCCCGCATACATAACCGCGACGACAATTGCCGCGAGGGACTCGCCGAGGAAAAGTGCCGCCGACATCGAGACGAGCGCGATAGCGTCGACACCCATCCGCCCGGCCAGGAGGTCGCGAACGATCGCCACACCCAGCGCCATGACGACAGGAGCAGCCCCGGCGCTCCAGATCAGGTGCGCGTTATCCGCGTTGCCCCACACCGAGAGCACCAACCCGACCGCGAGCAATGTCAGGCTAAGGAAGATCAGCCCCAGGCGCAGCGTCCGCCCATCCATCATGAAACCCGCTCCGATCGGTCGGACAGCGCATTCATCGCGTGCGCTCTAACAAAACCGGGCAATCAGGCACATCGTTTGCAGCGCGCAGCATGAGGCACGGCGTTCAACCGTTCTTCTGAGATCTGCTCGCCGCAGGCCATGCATTCTCCGAAGGTTCTATCGGCGACACGTCCGAGCGCCGCCCGAATCATTTTGATTTCCAGCAACCCGGCATTTCCAAGGCTTTCCAGAACCTCGTCGCCTTCACGCTCGGTGGCGCGTTCTTCAGAATCCGCATCGGCTGGCTGATCAAGCGCGGCCTCGACGCCCGACAGGCGAGCGTTGAGGTCACTCAACCGATCTTTCAAACGCTTCTCGAATTGGCGCAGATTTTTCACTGGTGTTACCTCCAACGATGATGATCCATCTCACCTGACGAGCAAAATCTAGGATGATGGTCGATTCCAAATTTACCAAGAGCCGCGTTGCGACCTACTTCACAAAGTCGCTCACCAGGTATGACGACAGCCAGTAAAGCGCCCGCCTCGACGAGCGTGAACAGGCTGGCAAAAATCACCGATTCCGTGACGCCCCAAGCTGAGATGGCGCCGATCGTCTGCACGACCAGCGGCAGTGATAGCGACCGACGAAGTTCAGGCATCTGAGTGGCTTTCCTTTTGGCGAAAAACGTGGGAGCCAATTGCCGTTCGTACCGAATGGCAATGGAAGCAGACCTCCCTCGCAAGGAACTTTTACCAGAGTCGTCGGATCGCCACTTTGATCGCGGTCAATCGCAAACCACCACTTATCCGATAGACTGAAGCGGCTCGGTTTCTCCGGAGGCATTTTTTATTTGAGTGCCGACAACAGGCACTTGACGTCTCCGCGCGCGAGCTTTTCGCAAAACTGTCCGCGACCGCGCTCTTCTTGGTCATACTCATTCTGCTCTTGCAGATATTGGGGCTCGATCTGACGGCATTAACGGTTTTCGGCGGCGCGCGCGGCATTGGGCTAGGGTTTGGTCTGCAGCGGATCTCATCGAATTTCATTTCAGGAATGATCATCCTTCTCAATCGCAGCCTCGTGATTGGTGACTTTGTCGAATTTGACGACGGCCGCGCTGGAACGTTGCGCGAACTGATCAATCGTCAGAACCCCTCCCCAGCAAGGGGAGGGGTTGGCGGAGGGGTCAGGCGGCGTGAGTCACCCTCAACGGAATCTGGTACTACTCCGGCAGAGTCTGGGCGTAGGCGACGATGTCGACGAGGACCTGGATGTCGAGGGCACTCAGCGCCACCATGCCTACTCCCGGTTGGCCGAAGCGGACCTTGTGCAGTGCCTCCCACGGATTGTCGGTGGCGACGGTCCCCACGAACTCCGGTTCCTCTTCGTCGCCGAAGTTGATCGCCTTGCCGTCATAGCCGTGGCAGACGGCGCAGATGGTCTGGAAATAACGAGCCCCGGTGGCGGGATCGCCCTTCATCTTCTTGGTCTCCCGGTCGATATAGAGGTCGTCGTCGATCTGACCGGCCGATACGAACGTCGCCAGCTTGCGCATGGCGGAGTCG
This sequence comes from Thermohalobaculum sp., assembly GCA_035527255.1. Lineage (GTDB taxonomy): Bacteria > Pseudomonadota > Alphaproteobacteria > Rhodobacterales > Rhodobacteraceae > Thermohalobaculum. The sequence goes on from DATLAW010000280.1 coordinate 8,026, forward strand.
GACAACATATCCGGCGTGAAGCCGTGCAGGTCGCCACGGAGAACTTTGACGATGTCATCCACCGGCGCACCACTCATGCCTGAGATACCTTTGATGCCGGTGAAGTGCGAGCCCTTGGCATAGGCGCCCTCGGCACCCCGGTAGTCCCAACCATGGCATTCCTTGCAGCGCCAGGTTGTCGCACCACTCTTTTTACCGGCCGCCGGATAGGCGGGATGAGTAGCCTCCGGGGCGCCGGCCTCGATGACCGTCCACCACTCGTCGTAAAGTTGGCCGCCGCGGGAGATCTCCCAGATGTCCGTCGCCCCGGCAGGATCGGTTGGATCGTCAGCGAACGCCGGGGTAAAGGTGAATGCTGCGGCCAGCGCGATAGCAATCGGCGAGATCAAGCGTCACATGAAGTCCTCCAGAGGTTTGATTCACATGTGACTCACACGAAAGTTTTATGTCAGGAAATCCGGACGGGCGCCTTGATGTGTATCAGTTTTCAGACGTGATTTAGGGGTAGTTCGCCTCGATTTATAACCTAGGTTTATGGGCACTATACCTAAGTTTATACCCCCGCCCATGAACCGCGCATCGAACCGATGCTTTGGTCAGGTTCTGGTCAGGTTCTGGTGACCCGATTCGGTTTTCGGCGGCTGGCCCTCGCGCATGTTTCACGCTGAGCTATCGCGACGTGGAGGATCTTCTGGCGGAGCGCTGCATTGAGATCAGCCACGAAACCGTTCGGTTCTGGTGGAGCCGATTTGGCCCGATATCTGCGGTCGAGATCCGGAAGAAACGCGTCCAACAGCTGTGGGCATACTCCAATTGGCGGTGGCACCTAGACGAGGTCTTCGTGAAAATAAACGGTCGGACACACTACCTTTGGCGAGCGGTGGATCACGAAGGTGAAGTGCTAGAAACCTATGTCACGAAGCGCAGAGATCGCAAAGCTGCATTGAAATTCCTCAGGAAACTGATGAAGCGCTTCGGCCGACCGCATATGATCGTGACGGATGAATTGCGTTCTTACGGCGCTGCGATGAAGATCATCGGCAATGCTGTTCGACAGGAAACGGGCCGCTGGCTGAACAACCGAGCCGAGAATTCTTGCCTGCCGTTTCGACGACGAGAACGGGCCATGCAGCGCTTTCAGCGGATGCGGAGTTTACAGAAATTCGCCGCAGTCCATTCCGCGGTCCACAACCATTTCAATCAGGAGCGAAACCTCAACAGCCGACAGAATTTCAAACTGAACCGCGCCGCCGCTCTCGCCGAGTGGCGCATGCTCGGCGTGGCCTGAAACTTTGCTGTCGTCGGCTAACTGACGCCGGCTTGCGTTAATCTGACAGCACCCAAACCGAACAATTCAGTGCAGACCAGCCGAACATCGAGACACGTGGCGGCACAACCTGCACAGAGCGTCAGTCGCTGCTGGAACCGATTCAGAATGGGGAGATTCAATAGCGCGGATCACAGTAAGCCCAGCGTGGCGCTTTCCGTCATGCTAGAAAGGATATACCCTGACCGAGGCATACAGTGACACGGATGGCGGGACATTCGCACACTATCCTCACTAGGTGATCCAACTGATGATTGATAGGATTAAGAGCCTCGCCGAAGTTGCCACGATAGATACGGCAGGCTTTGTCAGGCCCTGGCAGCGTATCTCTGGATGGCAGGGAACCTATAGAGCCGATCATCTGGCGACAGCACTGACACCGCGCGCTCGCGGACATGACGACTAACGAGAAAGGGTTTGCGTGCAGTTCAAGTTTCGCAAGGGCCTTGATCTTGACATGGGCGCCGGGCCCGACGGCAGCCACGCGGAGCTACGATCTGTCGGCTTGGTCGGGCTATCGGGGCAGGACTATCCGGGCACAACGTTTGATCTGCGGGTTGCCGAGGGCGATCCTGTCAAGACCGGTCAGGTCCTGTGTGTTGACCGGCACCGCTCCGAGATCCGCTTTGTCGCCCCTGCGGCGGGACTGGTGAGGCGGATCACCCTTGGCGCACGGCGCAGACTTGAGACATTGGTGATCGCAGTCGAGGGGAATGACGCGCAACGACTCGATCCTGATCCCGCAAGCGAGGATGATGCGGCGCTGCGCTGTCTTTTGCTGGAAAGCGGCGCATGGGTCGGCATTCGCAGCCGTCCCTTTGGCCATATCCCCGATCCCGGCAGTCGTCCTGCAGCGATTTTTGTAACCGCCACTGATACGAACCCGTTGGCCGCAAATCCGGTCGCGGTATTGGCGCCGGAAATGGCGCTGTTCCAGCGGGGAGCAGAGGCGCTCCTGCGCCTTACCGACGGGCCGGTCTTCGTTTGTCAAGCGCCGGGCCCGCCGCTGGTGGTCGCGCGTGACAGGCTCAGGATCGCAACTTTTGACGGCCCGCACCCTTCCGGGTTGGCGGGAACCCATATCCACCACTTGTTGCCGGTGTCGGGGCAGCGGTCGGTCTGGCAGATCGGGTATCAGGAGGTTGCCGCCATCGGGCATCTGTTGACAACGGGACGGATCATGGCATCGCGTACTCTTTCGGTGGTCGGTCCGGGCCTGACCAAACCGGCGCTGGTCACGGCGCCGCTGGGCTCAGACCTTGTCGATCTGACGCGGAATCAGACGCAAGGCGGCGCAATCCGTCTGATTTCCGGCCCTGTCTTGTCGGGGCGGGAGGCGGCTTTCCTCGGACGGTATGATTTACAGGTGGCGGTGGTCGATCGCGATTCCCCCGCCCTTCCGTTTCGGCCGCTTTGGCAACGGCTGATGGACGTGTTGCAACCATCGCCAGTCGGGGCGACGCTGCCGCTGGAGGTTTTCGAGCGGGCATTTCCGCTTGATCTGCTGCCTGTGCCCCTAATGCGTTCGCTGGCCGTGGGGGATGTGGAAACGTCGGAACGCCTGGGCTGCCTTGAGTTGTTGGAGGACGATCTTGCGCTGCTAAGCTGGTTGTGCCCCTCGCGAAGTGATTATGGGGCACTATTGCGCCGAGTGCTGAACACACTTGCTGAAGAGAGCGCTCCATGACCCGTCGATGCGGACATTTGCCCGCCCTGTGGGATGCCCACCGCGTGACTGCGGTGACAGGCGTCGCCCTCTTGGCACCGCTGGCCCTGACAATCTTCGAGCGCGGCGCGGCGATGATGATGGCGCTGGGGCTGGCGGTCGGCCTTGCGGTAATGTGGCAACTGGTCTTTGCGCGGCTGCGAGGGCGGCCAATGGGCTGGGATGGCATCGCGACAGCGCTGATCTTTGTTCTGCTGTTGCCCGGCGCGGTGCCGCTTTGGCATCAGGGGCTGGCGCTGTCCTTCGGTATCGTGATGGGCGATCAGATTTTTGGCGGGCGCGGACGTGGGTTCGTGAATCCGGCTGTCGTAGGGCTTGCATTCTTGCTGTTCTCGTTTCCGGGCGTGACGACCGGGACACCCGGCCCGTCGGTGGCGATTGCTGCGGCGCTCGGTGGCGCGCTCCTGTTGGCGGTCGGTCTTATGTCCCGGCGGGTTATCGCCGGGTTCGGCCTAGGAATTGCGACGCTGATGGTGCTGTTGCCTGATCCCGAGGGATGGGCGGCCCTGCAAAGCGCCAGCCTTGTTCTTGGCCTGGTGTTTCTGATCGGTGATCCGGTCGCTGCGGCCTGCACCAATGCCGGGCGATGGTTTTACGGCGGGCTTGCCGGCGCGCTTGTGGTCCTGCTCGGCCATAGCGGGGACGGAGTTGGCGCGCTGGCGTCGGTGGTTTTTGCCGCGCTTCTGGCCAGCATCTTTGCTCCGCTGATCGATCAGATCGTCATTTGGGCCAATATCCGGCGGCGCGCGCGAAGGCAGAGCCATGGCTGATCTCTCGCCAATCTCGTTGTGGCGCCGCTTCCTGGCGCTGCCCAATGACAGCCGCGTCAAGACGCTGGGCGTCGCCTTCCTTGTGGCACTGGTGTCGGCCACCGCTGTTTCCGTCACCAGCGTCTTGTTGAAGCCGCGCCAACAGGCCCATATCGACGCCGCCCGCGAGTCCAGTCTTGCCGCGATGATCGCGACCCTTCCGGGGTTGGCCGACATCTTGCGTGAAACCGGTGCCGAGACCCTGGACACCCTGATCATCGATCTGGACACCGGCCTGATTGCCACTGGCGCAGACGCCGCCGGCTTTGATTTCCTTGCCGCCCAGACAGATCCAGCCCAAAGCACATCCTTGTTGCCCGAGGATGACATCGCCGGAATTGGCCGTCGCCCGAACTTTGCACCTGTTTATCTGTTGCGCGGTACGGACGGACTGGCGCTTGTGGTGCTGCCGATCTACGGCACGGGATATCAATCGACGATCCGCGCCTATCTGGCGTTGAAAGGCGATTTGAACACGATTGCGGCGCTGAGCGTCTATGAACAGGGCGAGACGCCGGGGCTTGGATCGCGCATCACGGATCCGGCCTGGCAGGCACTGTGGTCGGGCAAAGAGGCCGCGAATGCGTCGGGTGAGATCATGATAACCGTGGTGCGTGGCACTGCCGCAACCGCGTCCGAAGTGGACGGCATCACCGGGGCGACAAGAACGTCCACCGGGGTGGCGAACCTTGTGCGGTTCTGGTTGGGGCCGGACGGATTTGGCCCCTTCCTGACCTGGTTGAAGACAGGAGATTTGTGAATGGTCAGATCAAATCTGCATCATCTGACGTCGCCGTTGATCGACAACAATCCGATCACCCTGCAAATGATGGGCATCTGTTCGGCACTGGCGGTGACCACCGCGCTGGATACCGCGCTGACCATGGGCCTTGCCCTGATGGCGGTTCTGGCGGCGGCCAGCACCGCCATCAGCCTGATCAGGCGGCACCTGCCGGTCTCGATCCGACTGGTGGTGCAGATCACCATCATCGCCTCGCTTGTCATCGTCGCGGATCAGTTCCTGCGCGCGTATGCGTTCGAGATTAGCCAGCGGCTGTCGGTGTTTGTGGGGCTGATCGTGACCAACTGCATCATATTGGCGCGTGCCGAATCCTTTGCGATGCGCAACCCGGTCTGGCCCAGCCTGCTGGACGGTTTGGGCAATGGGCTTGGCTATGGCCTGATCCTGATGCTGGTCGCGACGGTCCGTGAACTGTTGGGGTCCGGATCATTGTTCGGCCTGCCGGTGCTGCCCTTGGCCGCCGAGGGCGGCTGGTTCCAGCCGCTGAACTTTATGTTGCTGGCCCCGAGCGCGTTTTTTATCATCGGGCTGCTGGCCTGGGCCATCCGCGCCCACCGCCCGGAGCAGGTGGAAGCAAACCAATTTCCGATCTTGTCCACAGGCAAAGGGGATCGGACATGATCGAGCTTTTCTTTCGATCTGTGTTTCAGGAAAATCTGGCGCTGTCCTTCTTCCTTGGCATATGCACCTTTCTTGCGGTGTCAAAACGGGTGGAAACGGCACTTGGGCTCGGCATTGCTATGATCGTGGTCCAAGCCGTGACGGTTCCGGTCAACTATCTGATATTTCAGGGCCTTCTGATCGAAGGTGCCTGGGCCTGGATCGGACTGCCGGAGGCCGATCTGGGTTTTCTCAAGTTGATCTCCTTTATCGGGGTCATTGCCGCCATCGTGCAGATCCTTGAAATGACCCTCGATCGCTACGCCCCCGCGCTGCACCGCAGTCTGGGGATCTTCCTTCCGCTGATCACGGTGAACTGCGCCATTCTGGGTGGCAGCCTGTTCATGGTCGAACGCCGCTACAGCCTGCCCGAAAGCATGGTTTACGGGTTCGGCAGCGGGGTCGGCTGGGCCTTGGCAATCGTGACCTTCGCCGCCATCCGAGAGCGCCTTCGTTACGCCGATGTGCCCGAAGGGCTGCGCGGGCTGGGACTTGCGTTCATCGTGACCGGCCTGATGTCGATGGGTTTCTCGGCCTTCGTCGGGGTAGGCCTGCCATGACCGAGGTGTTTCTGGGCAGCGCCGTCTTTGTCGGCATCGTACTGATGCTGGTCGGGATGGTGCTTGCAGCGCGGGCGGTTCTGATGCCGTCGGGGAACGTGACGGTCCGGGTGAACGGGCGCCAGGACATCACCGCTCGGGCGGGGAACAAGCTGCTGTCGGCGCTGGCGGACGGCGGGATCGCCATCCCTTCTGCCTGCGCGGGAGCAGGGACCTGCGGGCTGTGCCGGGTGCAGGTGATTGAAGGCCGTACGTCGGCGTTACGGACAGAGGCTGCGCTGCTGTCGCGCCGCGACATTGCCGATGGCGTGCGTCTTGCCTGTCAAACCACCTTGCGCGACAAAATGTCAGTCAGTCTACCCGAAAGCCTGTTGCAGGCAAAAGCATGGAACTGCGCCGTCGTCTCCAGCCGCACCGTCGCGCCGATTATCCGCGAGATCGTGCTTGCCCTGCCAGATGGCGCGGAGTTCACCTTTACCCCTGGCGCATTCGTGCAGGTCGAGGCCCCGGCTTACGCCTTGCGTTTTTCCGAATACACAATCGCGCCCGAACATCAGGCGGCTTGGGACGGAATGGGGTTGAGTGCCTTGGCCTCTGCAAGTTCTGGCGGGGTATCGCGCGCCTATTCCATCGCCAACAGCGCGGGCGATGACGATGAGCGTATCGTCCTGTTGATCCGGCTGGCATTGCCGACGCCTGATCGCCCGGGTCTGCCGCCGGGGATCGTATCGTCCTGGCTGTTTGGCCTGCGCGCCGGCGACAGCATTTCCGTTTCTGGTCCGTTCGGCACATTCGCAGCACAGGATAGCGACCGCGAGATGGTCTTCATCGGTGGCGGCGTCGGCATGGCACCGTTGCGGGCGATCATCTCGGATCAGCTTGAACGCCCGGGAACGACACGAAAGATGAGCTTCTGGTACGGCGCGCGCAGCCGGGTGGACCTGTTCTATGAGCGGGAGTTTGACAGGTTGCAGGCAGCACATCCCAATTTCCATTGGGCTGCAGCGCTCTCGGATCCGGCGTCGGGCGACGATTGGCGGGGCGAGACCGGGTTTATCCATGAGGTTGCGCTGCGCTGCCACCTCGCCGCGCATCCGGCGCCGCATGAATGCGAATATTACTTGTGCGGCCCTCCACTGATGATCCGGGCGGTGCGGGCGATGCTTGATGACCTGGGCGTCGATCCCGATCGGATTTTCAACGACGATTTCGGAGGCTAGCAAATGACCATCACGCGACGCGGATTTCTGGCGGGAACCGGGGCGGTGCTATCGGCAACGGCCCTTCCCGCAGCCTCGATGGATACATGGCAGATCGAAGGACCTGCCTTCGGGGCAAGCTGGCGGGTCAGGGTCGCTGCCGCAGTGGATGTCGCCGCGATCGTATCGGCAATCACGGACGTCGTGGCTTCTGTCGAAGCCGCGATGTCACCATTCCGGCCCACATCGGAAATCTCGCGCTTCAACGCGACAGAGACGACCGATTGGCTGCCGCTTTCGCCCGCGACACTCACCACGCTTGGCGAAGCAAAGCGATTTGCCGGTCTGACGAAAGGTGCCTTTGATCCAACGCTTGGCGGGTTGGTCGGGCGCTATGGCTTTGGCCCGATCACGCAGCAACCGGCGGGTTCGTTCGATGACCTTGCCCTAAATCCGGATGGCGCAAGAAAAGGG
>DATLAW010000281.1:0-22654 GCA_035527255.1 Thermohalobaculum sp.
GCTGCCGACGCCTCGCCAAAGACTGGGAGGCATCAATCGAAAGCTCTACCGCCTGGGCTTTCATATCAAGCATCCGGTTGATGACCCGGCGTCTCGCAAGGTATTGCTACGTCAACTGAACTTTTGAGTCGGGCTCTTAGAGCGCGTGACCTGATGCAATCAGGCCGCAAAGCGCTCTAGCAAACGTCGATCACAATATTGCCGATCACTGTGCCACTTTCCTGCAGCTCGTGGGCATCGACGATCTGGTCCAGTGCAAAGTGCCGGCCAATTCGGATCGGCAGGCGGTTGGCGCGCAGCAACCGGTCAATTCCGGCAATGGCCGGTACCCGCTCGGCGGGCGGTAGCAGGTAGACCTGTATGAACCGCAGGCGGGCGGCCTTGGCGGCAAAGGCGTAATAGTCCATCTGGAACACCGGCTTACTGGGCGCCGAATAGGCGGCGATGCTGCCGTTGGTGGCGATGCTGGCGGCATTGACCTGCCAGTTGGCACCAAAATCCACGTCGACGATATGGTCGACGCCGTTGCCGCCGGTAAGCTCCAATACGGCGGCGGCAGTGTCGGTGTCGCGGTAGCGGATCACCGCATCGGCGCCAGCAGCTTTGGCGATCGCCGCCTTCTCGTCGGTTGACGCCGTGGCGATAACCCGAGCGCCGGCCTCCGCCGCGATGGCGATGGCCAGTGACCCGACGGCCCCGGCTCCGCCATGCACAAGGACGGAACGCCCGGGCCCGGGTTTGCCCTCCATCGCGGCAACCCAGGCAGTCTCGGCGGGGATGCCGAGGCAGGCACCCTCGCTGAACGAGACATGGTCGGGCAACGGGACCGCCTGATCGGCGGGCAGTGCAGTCAGTTCGGCAGCGGTGCCGCCCGGTCGCTTCCACTGCGCGTTCCACAGCCAGACCCGCTCGCCGATGCGGGTGTCGCTGACCCCGGCGCCAACGGCCTTGATCACCCCGGCGCCGTCGCTGTGCGGCACGATCCGGGGGAACTCGGTCGTCGCCCGCATCCGCCCCGCGCGGGTTTTTACATCTGATGGGTTCACGCCTGATACATGGACCCGCACCAGAACCTCGCCGTTGTCCGGTCGCGGAACGGGTATCTGGCCGACCGACAAGACCTCTTGTGCCGACCCGGTGCGCTCGTAGAATGCTGCTCGCATGGTCACGCTGTTCGCCCCTTTTGATGTCTGATCTCGCCGCACTCGAGGCGGCGCTCCGCCGCGATTTCGCGCGGCTGAACCATCCGCCTGCCGCCTGGGTGCCGGAGCACGCCGGGCCTGATGGCAGCTCGATTGCTGATGTCGCGATTGTCGGTGCCGGGATGTGCGGGCTGGCGGCGGCCTTCGCGCTGCGCCGTCTTGGCATCGCCAGCATCTGCCATGTCGACCGCCACCAGGCCGGGTTCGAGGGGCCATGGTTGACCTATGCCCGAATGAAAACGCTGCGCTCGCCCAAGCACCTCACCGGGCCGGTGCAGGGCATCGCCAACCTGACCTACCGCGCCTGGTGGGAGGCTCAACATGGCGAGGCTGCCTGGCAGGCGCTGGGCCGCATCCGGCGCGCCGACTGGATGAATTATCTCCGATGGTACCGGCGTGTCACCGGCGCCGAGGTGCAAAACCGGGTCGAAGTTACCAGTGTCGCGCCCGGATTGGATGCGACTGTCCTGAAATTTCACCATCCGGACGGGACGGCGGAGACCCTGCACGCCCGCCACGTGGTGCTGGCCACGGGTCGCGAGGGGCAGGCACGGGCGCGAGTGCCGGGTGCCTTGGCGCCCTATGTCGGCACAATTGTGCGCCATTCCGCCGATGACATCGATTTCGCGGCACTGAAGGGGCACCGTGTCGCGGTAATAGGCCTCGCTGCGTCGGCCTTCGACAATGCCGCGACGGCGCTGGAGGCCGGGGCAGCCGAGGTCACCCTGATTGGCCGTGCCGCCGCCCTGCCGCGCCTCAACAAGATGAAGCAGACGGTCTACCCCGGTTTCACTCACGGTTTCCCGGCGCTGCCGGACTCGGACAAGCTGCGTTTCCTGCGCCACATCGCCGGGCAACGCATTGCGCCGCCCCGCGACTCGGTACTGCGGATTTCGGCCGACCCCCGGCTGCGATTGCTTTTGGGAGCGGCGATAACCGGGGCGGGCCCGGTCGGGCAAGGGCTCCGGCTGGAGACTACCGCCGGGCCGGTCGAGGCCGACCTGGTGATCCTCGGCACCGGTTTTGCGATCGATCTCGATGTCCCGCCGGAAACTGCGGATTTCGCCAGCCACATCCTGCGATGGCGCGACCGGGTGCCCGACGAGGACACGGGCGAATGGCTGGATTTCCCCTATCTCGGACCCGGCTTCGAGTTCCTCGAGCAAAAGTCCGGCGCGCTGCCCGGCCTTGAGCGCATCCACTGTTTCACCCATTCGGCCCAGCTCAGCCTCGGCAATCTTGCCAACGATATCCCGATGATCGGCGAGGGCGCCCAGCGGCTGGCCGAGGCCATCGCAAGGGCGCTGTTCGTCGAGGACCGCGTGCATCACTGGCAGCGCCTCGTCGCCTATGATGACCCCGAATTGCTCGGCGACGAATGGCCGGGGTTGTCCGACTGGGACCCACCGCTCGGCGGATAGGTTTTCAATCATGCTGGCAATCATTCCGGTCGTCTTCGGCATTGTAGGGCCGCCCGCGATGGAACATCTCGGGCGGGCGAGGCATTGCGGCGCGTTTGGCATCGGTCGCGGCCTCGTCAATTGCTTCGTCATCGATCACAACGCCGTATTCCGCAAATGCCGCCTCGCCCGAGACAAAACCGTCCAGCACGTCCGCCAGCACATCATTCGCCGGTCGGTCCAAGGGTGAGCCCCAACCGCCGCCGCCGGGCGTGATGATCCGCAACAGATCGCCTTTCTTCAGGTTATTGCCGTCGCTCATGGTTCCCAGGTCATGTTCGCTCTCGGTGCCCGGATTGACGATGGCCCGGCCCGGCTGGCCGCTCATGCCGCCATTGACCCCGAAGGCAGGCTGGCGGCAGTTGTCGATCCGGATGCCAAGTTCGGCCTGGTCCGACAGCACCCGGACATCGCGCACAATCCCGCAACCGCCGCGCCAACGACCGGGGCCGCCCGAGTCCAGATGAACGCCGAAGCGCTCGATCTCGACGCCAAACTCCATCTCGGTGAATTCAATCGGGTAATTCTCCTGCGCCACGTAATAGACCGCATCGATGCCATCGGCGAAGGTGCGGGCACCAAAGCCCACCGCCAGCCCTTCGATGCACAGTGGCTCGGAGCCATCGGCGTTGCGGCCCCGCAGATAATACAGGACGTAGACGCACGAAGCCGCCGACGCCTGACCTCCCATTGCCTGCGCCAAAGCGCCGAAGGTCGCGGTGGTCACCCGGATCATGCTGTGCGAGCGCAGCCCAAGCGGTGCCGGAAACTTCGGTGCCACGATGCTGCCGGGGCGGGTGACGACGCGCTTGATGGCCCGCTCGAAGCCGCCATTCATGCTGATCCCCGGCTCGTCCATGGTCATATACAGGCCGAGCATGAATTTCGGCACGCTGTCGTCCATCAGGAAGTTGATCGGGCCGGTCGCCTGCTGGTCCGAGGCCGACAGATCGATCTCGACCTCGCCATCGGATTTGCGCAAGGTCACATCGACGAAATAGGACCTGTCGGTCACCGCGTCCGAGTCGATCCGATCGCGGAACGAGTATTCGCCATCCGGAATGCGCCGGTTGAACTGGTCGCGCAGCGCCCGCTCGGATTGCAGAATTATGGTCTCGAACGCGGCCTCGACGGCAACCACACCGTGGCGCTCCACCGTCTCGGTCAATCGGCGAACGCCCAGGCAGCAGGCGGCCATGATCGCCTTGAGATCGCCCGTCAGCATCTCCGGGAACCGCGAATTGCGGGTGAATATCCGGACGACCTCGGTGTTCTCGACGCCCTCGCGCATCACCCTGACCGGCGGGATCATGATGCCCTCATGGAACACAGATGTGGCATAGGGGCTGATTGATCCGGGCACGCTGCCGCCAATGTCCCACAGGTGGCCCCAGGCTTCGGCAAAGGCAATCAGGCGGCCTTCGTGGAACACTGGCATGACGAAAACCATATCCGGCAGATGGCTGACAGCACCACCGGTTCCATAGGCGTCATTGTACCAATAGAGGTCACCGGGGCGCATGGTCTCGGCCGGATAGGTGGCCAGGATCGCATCGACCAGATTGCCCGCCAGCGTCAGGCTGGTCGAGATAACCAACTCGCCCTTCGGGTTCAGGAACGCGGTAAAAAAGTCCTTCTTCTCGCGAATGAACGGCGACATCGCGGTGCGCGCGATCAGCGCTTCCATTTCACGCCGGGCGGCGTTCAGCCCGCCTTTGATCAGCTCCAGCGTGAACAGGTCGGGGCCCGAAATGGGCGCGGTCATGGCCTGCCCTCCGTCACGATCAGGTTGCCGAGAGGATCGGTCAGTGCCGATTGGCCGGGCAGGATCACCGTGGTGGAGTCGAGTTGGTCGACGATGGCCGGGCCGTGGATGACATGATCCGCCAGCAGCGCCTCGCGCCGATAGACCGGTGTTGGGAGGCGCGGTCCGGGGTCGAGACTGGCAAGCCGTTCGTGGTCTGGCTCAGGCTTTGTGCCGGACCCGGCGCAGGCGATCTCGGGCAGGGTAATACGGTCGGTCAGCCCTGTAGCCTCGACCCGCAAGTTCAGGATCTCGACCGGGGCTGCGGGATCGCAGAAAGTGTAAAGCCGCTCATGCAGCGCATGGAAATCCGCCACCAGCCGGTCCGCCACCGCATCAGTCATCGCGGTATCGCCAATCGGCACAGTCAGTTCCACGCCCTGCTTTTCGTAGCGCAAATCGGCGGCACGAGCGAAGCGGCGTTGCTGTGGCGCGATGCCGTCAGCGGCCAGGCGCGCTTGCGCGTCAGCCGTTAGCTCGGCAAATGTCGCCTCGATGGCGCCCAGATCGAAGGCTCCGGCGCGTTGCAGCCGGGTCACCGCGAAAACGTAGCGCAGGTCGGTCGCCAGCAGCCCGATCGCGCACAGGATCCCCGGATAGCGCGGCACCAGCAGGCGCGGCGTGCCGAGCAGACGCATCAGCCGTGCCCCGTGCATCGGTCCGGCGCCGCCGAAAGCCGCCAGCGTGAAGGCGCGCGGATCGAGGCCGCGCTCGACCGACATCACCTTCAGCGCGCCGGTCATGGTGTTATCGACCAGATCGCAGATGCCGCGCGCCGCCGCCAGGATGTCGATCCCCAGCGGGCGGGCGACATGCTCCTTGATCGCTGCCTCGGCGGCCACTGGGTCCAGCGCCACTTCGCCGTCCAGCAGATGCGGCGGGATCCGGCCGAGCACCAGGTTCGCGTCGGTCACGGTCGGGTGAATCCCGCCCTTGCCATAAGCGGCGGGGCCAGGGTCGGCGCCTGCGCTCTCCGGTCCGACCCGAATGGCGCCGTGCCCGGCCACGCTGGCTATCGAGCCGCCACCGGCGCCGATGGTATGGATATCGATGATCGACAGCGCCAGCGGGTGGTCGCCGATCCGCCCGGTCGTGGTAGTGGCGGGCTCGCCGCCCCGGATCAGGGACACATCGGCGCTGGTGCCGCCCATGTCGATCGTCAGCATGTCGCCAAACCCGGCCAGCCGCCCCAGATGTGCCGCCCCCCGCGCGCCCGCCGCCGGGCCGGACAGCGCCAGATGCACACCGCCCCGCGCCGCCTCGGCTGGAGGACAGGTGCCGCCGTTCGATTTCATGATGAACAGGGGTGCGGCCAGCCCGCGCTTGACCAACCCGCTGGAAAGCCGCCCGATATAGCGCCCGACCACCGGCTGAACCGACGCATTCAGCGCCGTTGCCGTTGCCCGCTCGTATTCCCGAAACAGCGGCAACACATCGACCGACAGCGAGATTTCCACCCCTGGCAGGCGATCCCGCAGGATTTCCCCGGCGCGGCGCTCGTGGGCCGGGTTGGCGTAGGAGTGCATGAATACCACGGCGACCGCCTCCAATCCGCGCCCGGCGATCTGAGTGGCGACGAGCTCCAGCACCGCCTCGTCGAGCGGGATGACTTCGGAGCCATCGAGGCGCATCCGGCCCGCCACCTCGAAGACATTTCGGGGCAGCACCGGGCGCTTCGGTTTTACCCAGCGAAACAGGTTGGCGGCGCGCGGGATCTCGGCCCGGCCAATCTCTAGGACGTGGCGGAACCCGGCGGTGGTCACCAGACCGGTTCGCGCCCCCTTGCCCTCCAGGATCGCGTTGGTCGCGACGGTCGAGCCATGCAGCACCATGGCGATCTCATCGGCACTAGCACCGGATTGTACCAGGATTTTGTCGACTCCACCAAAGAACCCCGCCGCCGGATCACTGGGGACCGAGGCGGACTTCGCCACCCATATCCGCCGCCCCGACCGCTCGGCCAGGATCACGTCGGTGAATGTGCCGCCGACATCGAGAGCCAGCGCAAACGGCGGCCCGGCCATCAGGGCCCCCCGCAAACCGGCAGCGTCTGGCCGGTGATCCACTCGGCATAATCCGAGGCCAGGAACATCACCGCATGGGCGATATCATCCGGTCGGCCAACACGGCGCATGGCGATGCCGGCGACCAGCGCTTTCTGGCCATCCTCGCCGTAGGACTCCCATTGGCGGATATAGTCGGGCGAGGTTGGCATGAACCCGGGGGCGACTGAGTTCACCGTGATCCCGAACGGACCAAGCTCGGCCGCCAGTTGCCGCACCAGCCCGATCTGCGCCGCCTTGGCGGTGCCATAGCTTTGAATGCCCGTCAGCGAGACACCAAGGCCCGCCCGGCTGGAGATGATCACGATCCGGCCTTTGCCAGCCTGTTTCATTCCCGGCACCACGGCGCGGGCAACGTGAAACGCCCCATCGACATTGACCGCCTGGATCGCCCGCCAGTCGGCGTCCGTCACCTGGTCGATTGACACTTTCGGGCGGCTTCGTACTCCGCCCGCCGAATGCACCGCAATATCGACCGTTCCGATCCGCGCGACCAGCGCCTCGACCGCCGCCGGGTCAGTCACATCCAGGGTATGGGTCTCGATGCTGCCGCCCTCGCCCAGCGTCGCCCCGGCGGCAATCCCCGGCAGTTCCACAGTCTCGATATCGGCAGCGTGAACGTGGGCCCCGCGCGTCGCGAAGGCGTGGACGATGCCCCGCCCGATACCCCGCACGGCACCAGTGACAAGGACAGTTTGGCCCGGAAAGATGATCTGCACCGGCCTACTCCGCCGCGAACGGGGTCAACTGCGGGAACTCGGCCAGCAAGGAGCGGAAGATCGCCCGGACTTCGCTGCCATCGCCCCGGCGCAACCCGGCCTCCATGTTGTCGATTTCCCCAAAAATCCGGTGTTTGGCGTAGAAGCGCCAATGCACCGGTAGTGACGCGAGGCATTCGGTCAGCGCGTCGTAATTCGCGTCGGTCCAGATCGCCTCGAACGCCTCGCGATAACTGCCGACGTCGTAGAACTCGGTGTCGCGGCGCGCCTCCGCCATGCGGCACCGCAATTCGCGCGTCGCCGATACATCCACCGCGCCGTCTTCCAGCACGACGCCGTAGCCATCGGCGGCATGCTCCACCGAAACCCATCCGCGTTGGTGATCCAGCAGCACGGCGGCCGGATCGCGCCGCAGCGGATCGCCCCAGCCCCCGGCGCCGCCGCAGGTGACATGGATGACGTCGCCGGGGCCGATCGTCAGGATGTCGGTATTTCTCAGGTTGACCTCGCGCGCTGTGCCCGGATTGAGGAAAAAGTGCGATGCCCCACCAGCCTTGCCCCCGGCGATGCCCCAGCCGGTAAACGTCGTGCGGTCACGGTTGCGTGCAGTGACCCGGGTGTTGGGCGAAAACGCTTGAAAAATCAGCTCGGTGCCGAGCCCGCCCCGGTGCAGCCCCGGCCCGGCCGAGTCCGTCGCCAACCCATAGCGCAGCACCCTGATACCAGCCTCGACCTCGTTGATCTCGACCGGCGTGTTCTTCAGGAAACCCTGGTTGGCACCCGATCCGTCGGTACCATCGCCCGCCGCGCGGCCCCCGGCACCACCGGTCATCGGATTGATCGCCGCCATGATCCGCCGCCCGGTGCGATTATCGATGGTGTTGACATTCATGATCGGCCCGCCCGATCCCGGCGCCCCGGCCAACCGGTCGGAGGCCGCTTGGGCGAAGGCGCCGAAGGTCAGCCCGTGCAGCCGGTTGCACGACAGCGTGCGCATCCCGACCGCCGCCGGGAAAATCGGGTTTACGATGGTGCCGGAGGGCAGGATGCAACGGCAAACCCGGGCAACGCCGGAATTCAGGTACAGTGACGGATCGAGCGAATACAGCACATAGGTCATGCCGACCAGCAGCAGCACATGCCGCTCGTCACCGCCGGTGGGCATATTCAGCGACGATTCCAACTGCGGGTCCGACCCGGTGAAATCAAAGATCAGTTCGTCGCCCTTGATCGTCAGCGTCAGCTTCAATCGGCAGGGCCAGCCATCGACCGCGTCCTCGTCCATGTAGTCGGCGAAGGGGTAGACCCCGTCCGGCAGCGCGCGAACGATGGCGCGCGCCTGCGCCTCGGCGTAGTCCAGCAGGTCGCTGACCCCCTCCTTGAAGGTCTCGACCCCGAACCGCGCGATCATCTCGCGGACCTTGCGCTCGCCGGTGTTGCAGGCGGCGATCTGGGCCTTGAGGTCGCCCCAGTTCTGCTCCGGCGCCCGCACGTTGGCGAGGAAGATGTCGAGCACCTGCTGGTTCAGCTTGCCGCGCTCGAGGATTTTCGCCGGCGGAATCCGCACCCCCTCCTGATGCACTTCAGTCAGCGTTCGCGACAGGCTGGCAGGCACCGCGCCGCCAACATCGGTATTGTGGATATGGCCGACCGAGAAGGCGACGATCTCGCCTTCGTGGAAGATCGGCTTCCAGATGTGCATGTCGGGCGGATGGGTGCAGACGTACCCCGAATAGGGGTCGTTGGTCATGCAGATGTCGCCCTCGTGGTACTCGTCGATCATCCTGATGGCGCGGCCGTAGTTCAGGCAGACGAACCAGGTCGCGCCCAGCTCGGTCGGCGTCGCGAAGGTCTCGCCGGTCGGTGTCGTCAGGCCGGTGGTGAAGTCTTCGGTTTCCTTGACGAAGGTGGAATGGGCGGTGCGGTAAAGCGTAAAGGCCATGCTTTCGGCTGCCGCACGGGTGTGGTTCTTCAGGATCTCCAGCGTGACCTTGTCAATCGGCATTTGCTCAATCCTCCGGCTCGATCACGAGATTACCCCAGGCATCCACTTCAACGGCGAAGCCGGGCGGCACGATTGTCGTGCAGTCGTCCTGCGAAATGATGGCGGGGCCGCTCAGCGTCTGGCCGGGTTCCATCCGGGCGCGCTCGTACAGACCGGCCAAATGGGTCGCGCCGTCCAGATAGACATCGACCTGGCGGGCCGGTTTTGCCGCGCCGGGCGACAACGCGCGCTGGGGAATCTTCGGTTTGGCGGCGCTGCCACTGACGACGAGGCGCAGGTTGACCACCTGTATCGGCGCCTTCGGGTCGGAATGGTCGTACACCCGCGCGTGCTCAACATGGAATGCCTCGGCGAGGGGTCTGGGGTTGCCAGCCGCGATATCGGCACGGTCGACCACCGTCTCGATCTCGTACGACTGCCCGAGATAGCGCATGTCGGCCGACCAGATCAGCCGCGCCTCGCCCTGAAAACCCTGTTCCTGGCGCAGCCAGTGCAGCGCGCGGGTTTCCAGCTCGGCGGCATGCCCGTCCAGCACCGCCAGCCCGGCGCCATCGAGATCGACAAAGGCGGTTCGGATGAAGTCGTTGCGGATGTCGGCGATCAGCCCGCCATAGGCGGACAGAACACCGGGTGTCGATGGCACCACCACCCGTGACAATCCCAGGTCACGCGCCAACAGGCACGCGGTCATCGGCCCGGCGCCGCCAAAGGCCAGCAGCGTGAAGCTGCGCGGATCCGCACCGTGCCGCGACATCAGCTTTGAGACCCCCAGATACATGCCCGAAACCGAGACCCGGATCACACACTCGGCGGTTTCCTGCAGACCAAGACCCAACTGCTTGGCGATGGTGCCGATGGCCCGCTCGGCGGCTTCCCGGTCAATGCTAACAGCACCATAACCCAATTCCGAGGCGCCAAGCAGGCCCAGCGCCGCGAATGCATCGGTGATCGTGGGCCGCTCGCCACCGCGGCCATAGCAGGCAGGGCCGGGATTGGCCCCAGCACTTTCCGGCCCGACCTTCAGCACGCCGAAGTCGTCGACCCAGGCAATCGAACCGCCGCCCTCGCCGATCGAGGTGACCGAGACTGTCGGGACATAGATCGGGAACTCGCCGACCATCTCGCCGGTGCCGAAGGCAGGCGCGCCGTCGCGGATCACCGCCACATCGGCGCTGGTGCCGCCAACATCGAAACTCAACGTGTCGCGGGCGCCGATCCGGGCGGCGGTGTCGGCAGCGCCGATCACCCCGGAGGCGGTCCCCGACAACAGCATCGCAATCGGGTCGGTCTTGCCCAGCTCCGCTGCCATGATGCCACCGTTCGATTTGGTGATCATCGCCTCGGCGGGGACGCCATTGTCCGCAAGCGCCTGTTGCAGCGAGCCGATATAGGCCGCGACCCGGCGCTGGACATACCCTGCAACAGTCGAGGTCACGGTGCGCTCGTATTCGCGGATCACTGGCCAGACACCGGACGACAAGGTCACTGCCATCTCTGGCGCTACCTCGGCGATGATCTCCCGGACCCGACGCTCGTTGGCCGGGTTCGCATAGCTGTGCAACAGCGCAACCACGATCGTCTCGGCCCCCGCCGCCTGGGCTTTGGCAATGGCTGCGCGGACGTTCTCGGCATCAACAGGGGCCTCGATACTGCCATCCTTCAGGGTCCGCTCGGCCAGGCCGTAGGTCCGCTCACGCGGCACCAGCGGATCGGCCCGTTGCGAGAATAAATCATAGGGGTCCGGCACCTTCAGGCGGGCAACCACCAACACGTCCTCGAACTCGGCGGTCGTGAACAGCGCCAGCGACGCCCCCTTGCGCTGGATCACCGTGTTGACGCCGACCGTGGTGCCATGGGTGAAGAAGCTGATCCCCGCAGGCGCCTGGCCGTAGCGCCGCTCCATCTCGCGCAGCCCGTCGATCACCTCCTGGCCCGGCGTTTGCGGGGTCGACAGGATTTTCAGGGTTTTCAGCGCGCCCGTTTCCTCGTCAAAAATGCAGAAATCGGTGAAAGTCCCGCCAATATCGACCGCAACGCGACAGGTCATTCCGTCAACCTCCTGTGGCTTCAATGCCGGGGCTTGGCTCGGCGCCAAAAAGCGATGTCTCAAGTTCGCGCGATGCGGCGATCAGCGCCGCGATGATCTCGGGTTGGAGCCGTCTAAAGCGTTGTGTGACGGTGACAATATTGATCGCAGCATGCGGGCGGCCCTCGCCATCGCAGATCGCGACCGCGGCACCGGAGCCGCCCTCGAAGCGCTCGCCAATATTCAGGGCGTAGCGGCGCGCCCGGCATTGACGCAAACGCGCCATGATCGCATCCGGATCGGTCACAGTACGTGGCGTCAACGCGGTCAACTTTGTGCGGGCGAGATAATCGCGGGCTTGATCTTCGGGTAGGTTGCACAGAATCATGTGGCCCATTGCCGTGCAATAGCCGGGAATCACCGGCATATCCGAGATATCGTAGCGAATGGCTTGCGGGCTGACCCGGTGACTGACGATTCGGATATCCAGCCCCGGTGTCGGCATGCCCAGCACAACGGTTTCCCGGATTTCCTTCAGCAACCGCTCAAGAACCGGCTGCGCGGCGCGGAAGACCTGGCCTGCGATACTGTCAAACCAACCACCGCTACCATCTGCCGAAGTCGGCAACGTATAGCCGTCTTTGCCGCTGCGAATCAGATAGCCCCGCCGCTCCAGCGTTCCGAGGAGCATATGCGCCGAACTTTTTGGCAGTCCAAGGATCCCCGAGACATCACGCAGAGCCAGTGGCCGTTCGCTCGACCCAAAAAGCTCGAGGATGTCCAGTACCCGGCCGGCTGATTTCACAGTGTCATTCATATATGTGAACGCCTGTCCCTAACGATGGATTATTATTGACCTCGACGAAGCGCCCCGTCAATCTCGCATCATCGAATTGTTGCCCCGGGGATCGGAGAGCCATGGCAACGCTTGAGAACCAAAAGGTTGCAATAGTGACCGGCGGCGCGCGCGGTATCGGTCGCGGCTGCGCCCAGGCGCTGGCCCAGCGCGGCCACGCCCTGGCTCTGGTCGATGTTCTGGTGCCCGAGATGGCGAATACCAAAGCCGAGATCGAGGCAATGGGCGTGCCCTGCCTGACCTTCGAGGCCGATGTCGCCGATCACGCGCGAGCAAAACAGGTTGCCGCCGGTGTCCTGAACGCCTGGGGCCGAATCGATGTGCTGGTCAACAATGCCGGCCGCGCAATGCCGGTCGGTATCCTCGACATCACCGAGGAGCAGTGGGACGCCACAATCAACGTCAACCTGAAAAGCTGCTTCAATTACGTCCAGGCGGTGGCGCCCGCGATGCTCAAGCAAAAATGGGGCCGCATCGTCTCGATGTCGTCACTGAACGCTCATTCCGGCGGCGTCACGGCGGCGGTCAGCAGATTCGCCTATGCCGCGGCAAAGGCGGGTATTCTGGGCATGACCCGGGCGCTGGCAAAGGAACTGGGGCCGCATATTGCGGTCAATGCAGTGTGCCCCGGCCTGATCAAGACCGAGATCGCAAAAAACTCGGTAATCCGCGATCGCGAGCCCGAACTGATCAAGGGCGTCGCGCTCAAACGGGTCGGCTCGCCCCAGGATGTCGCCGAACTGGTGGCATTCCTAACAACGGTTGAGCCGAACTTCATTACCGGGCAAGCTATCACCATAGACGGGTTCCAATGGAACATGTGATCGGTACAGTCGCACATGACCGGAAAGGCACCCCAACAAGCGGCGGCGCGGGGCAGACGCCAGCCAAAGACGAATCCGCAAGAATGGGAGAAACGCAATGAAACTGATTGACTCTGTGATCGGCGCGCCAGTCCACCGGCTGGCTCGTTTCGCCGCAGTGGCGGTGCTCGCCATCGGCGGCATGACCGAGGCACTTGGCACGGCGGAGGCAGCGAACAAGTTCGTCTTCGCCAACTCGTCGGCTTATGACTCGCTGGACCCGCATGCGGTCTTTGATGTCGGCCGGGTCGCCTCGCGCCTAAACCTCTATGACGGCCTGATGCGCTGGGAGGATAACCCGCCCCAGCTCCAACCCTGGCTGGCCGAGAGCTACGAGATCTCGGACGATGGGCTGACCTACACATTCAAGTTGCGCGACGCAAAGTTCCACGACGGCAGCCCGGTCGAGGCCTCCGACGTGGTCTACTCGATCGAGCGCACGTTGGGGATGAAGAAGGGTGCCTATGGGCTGTTCAATGCCTCGATCGAGCCCGGATCGACGGTGGCAACGGATTCCCGCACGGTCGCCTTCCGCCTGAACAAGCCCTCGGCAATCTTCCTCGCCACGGTGCCCGAGATCCACGTCGTCAACGAGGAACTGGTGCGCTCGCACGAAGTCGACGGCGATTGGGGCGAGGTCTGGCTGTCCGAGAACGACGCCGGATCGGGCTCGTTTGAGCTAAAGCGCTATGACCCGGCGATCGGTTTCAGCGCCACCCGCTTTGCCGATCACTTCATGGGTTGGGGCGACAAGTACCTCGACGAGATCGAGTTCCGCACCGTGGTCGAGATCAACTCGCGCGTGCTGGGTCTGATGAATGGCGACTTCCAGGGCACGGACGGCTACTTGCCGCAGGATCAGGTCAAACGCCTCGCGGCGTCCGACACGATCTATGTGCAAGAGCAGGAGTCGATGCGGATTTTCTACTCGATCATCCAGAACGCCCGTTCGCCGATGAACGATATCAATTTCCGCAAGGCGCTGAGCTACGCCTTCGACTATGACGGCTTCATCAACGACATTCTCTCCGGCTCGGTCGCCCGCGATCCGGTGCCGCTGCCCAACAACATCTGGGGAGCGCCGTCGGGGGTCGAGGGCTACACCTACGATCTGGAGAAAGCCAAGGAGCATCTCGCATTGGTCAAGGAGCCGCTGCGCGAAATCACCCTCGGTGCGCTCGCCGGCTATGGCCAGACCGAGCAGGCAGCAGCGCTGCTGCAAAACGGCCTGAACAAGATTGGCATCAAAACCAAGATCGTCGCCGAGCCGTGGCCGGTGGCTTCGGGCAAGATGCGTGACGAGCAGCAGATGTACGACCTCCTGTTCCTGTGGAAGTCGACATACTATGCCGATCCCAACAACTGGGTCGGCGAGATGTATGCCTGCGATCAGGTCGGCCAACGCAACAACTCGTGGTACTGCAACCCCGAGGTCGATGCCCTGCTGATCGAAGCGCAGACCAGCACCGACATGGACGTGCGCCGGGCCAATTACGAGAAAGCCGCCGTCATGGTGATGGAGGATGCCGCTGGCATCTTCGTCTACAACACCAAATGGTATGGCCCCTTCAACAACAAGGTGAAGGGGGTGCGCTTCAGCCCGATCGGCAACGGTCAGGAAATGCGCTGGGTCTATTTCGAAGAATGACCCTAGTCAAGCGGCGCGGCCCTCAGGGGCCGCGTCGGTGTCCCGCCTGAATAGGGGCCGCGATGCGCGCAATCGTCCTCATCGTCAATCGCCTGATCTGGTTCGCCCCGACGGTGCTCGGCCTGATGGTCATCACCTTCACGATCAGCCATTTGATCCCAGCCGACCCGGTCGCCTTTATGGCGGGCGAAAACGCGAGCAATGAGACGATCGAGGCGTTGCGCCACGAGCTTGGCTTCGACCGGCCGATCTACGTCCAGCTTTATCATTATGTCGTCGGCGTGATGAACGGCGAGTTCGGCGTCAGCCTCTACACCCGGCGGCCAATCGTCGACGATCTGTTCGGCCGGTTGCCCGCGACGCTGGAGCTTACCTTCGTCGCGGTTTTCGTCTCGGTGATCATCGGCATCCCGCTGGGCGTAATCTCGGCGGTCTATCGCAATTCACTGCTCGATCATGTGCTCCGGCTTATCACTGTCTCGGGGCTCGCCATCGCTGCATTCTGGCTGGCGATCCTGTTTCAGTTACTGTTCGCCATGGAGCTTGGCTGGACGCCGCTACAGGGGCGGGTCGACGGTTGGGGGCCGGACGAGGTGACCGGCTTTTTCCTGATTGACGCCGCGCTGATGTGGGACGGAGCGATCTTTCGTGACGTCGTCGCGCATATGATGCTGCCCGCGATCACGCTGGCCTTTCCGGCGATGGCGACCATTGTGCGCTTTACCCGCGCCGGGGTTCTCGACGCGATCAACTCCAACTACGTGCTTTACGAGCAGGCAATGGGCTTCCCGCGCCGGGTGATCATCTGGAAATACGTGCTCAGGAACGCGCTGATCGGCACCGTCACCCAGATCGGCCTGATCTTCGGCGTTCTGATCGCCAACGGCGTCGTCGTCGAGGCGGTGTTCAACTGGCCTGGCCTTGGCCTCTACGCGGTGAACTCGATCCTGCAATCGGATTACAACGCCATCATGGGTTTCACCATCGTCCAGGGCGTGATCTTCATCATCGTCAACCTGTCGGTTGATATCGCCCATGGGTTCATCGACCCGCGCGAGGCGAGGTAGAGCATGGAAACGGCGCAATACCTGCTGAAAAAGCTCACCTCGGACCGCACTGCGGCACTGGGCGCGCTGCTGGTGCTGCTGCTGATCGTCGCCGCCATCGCGGCGCCCTATCTGGCGACCCACCCCGAAGATATCGCCGAGTTCCATCCCCCAGACCGGCTTCAGGGGCCCACATTCCAGCATTTCTTCGGCACCGATCGAATGGGCTCCGACATTTATTCCCGGCTGCTTTATGGCGCCCGGATCACCATCGCCATTGCCATCATCGCGGTCGGCGTCTCGGTGCTGGTCGGGGTGCCGGTCGGGCTGATCGCCGGCTACTATCGCAACTGGGCCTCCGACGCGCTAATGCGGGTCTCCGACATCTTCCTCTCGGTGCCGCAGATCGTGCTGGCGATCGCCATCGCCCAGACCCTGGGGCCGTCGCTCGAGAATGTGATCCTGGCGCTGTCGGCCACCTACTGGCCATTCTGGGCCCGGCTGGTCTATGCTGAGACTCGCTCGGCGCTGAACGAGACCTATGTCGAGGCGTCCATCGCGCTGGGTGTCTCGCCGTGGCGGGTGATGCTGCTGCATGTGCTGCCGAACATCTCGTCGTCGGTCATTGTGCGCACGACCATCGGCATGGGCGGCACCATCCTGACCGCCGCGGCACTGGGCTTCCTCGGTCTCGGCCCACCGGCGCCGTCGCCGGAATGGGGCCGCACCATCGCCGAAAGCCGCGAGTTCCTGCCCGAGGCTTGGTGGTACGCAACAGCGCCCGGCATCGCCATCTTCCTGGTGGTGATGGGCTTCAACCTGCTTGGCGACGGGCTGCGCGACATCCTCGACCCGCGCATCCGGAGGAGCCGGGATGATTGAGCCACTGCTCGATGTCCGCGGCCTCGAGATCGGTTTTCACACCGACCGTGGGCTGGCGCGCGTGCTCGACCAGGTCAATTTCAGCATTGGCAAGGGCGAGATCGTCGGGCTGGTGGGCGAGTCCGGCTGCGGCAAGACCACCCTGGCCCGCGCCATCCTGGGTGTGCTGCCGAAGAACGCCGCGCAGATCGGCGGCGGCGAAGTGATATTCGAGGGCGAAGACCTGCTGAAAAAGCACCCCAGCGTTCTCGAGGCCGAGATCAGGGGCCGCCGCATCACTTTCGTGCCGCAAGACCCCTTCACCTCATTCAACCCGGTGTTCTCGATCGGCGCCCAGCTTGAGGAGCTGATGAAGTGGAAATCGCCGGACGCCGATGTCGGCACCGGCTTTCGCTTCCATGGCCGCAACCGCCGCCGATCCGACCGCGACCGGGTGATGGAACTGCTGCGCACGGTGCAACTTCCCGACCCGGCAGGCATCCTGCGCAAGTATCCACACGAGGTCTCCGGCGGCCAGCGACAGCGCCTGATGATCGCCATGGCGCTTCTGCCGGAGCCCCGCCTGATCATCGCCGACGAGCCGACGACGGCGCTGGATGTCACCATCCAGGCGCAGATCCTCAAGCTGCTCCGGCGGCTGGCGACCGAGTTTGGCGTCTCGGTCCTGTTCACCACCCATGATCTCGGCACCGCCTACGAAATTTGTGACCGGATCACCGTGATGTATGCCGGGCAAGAGGTCGAATCCGCTCCATCGGACGAGTTTTTCGCCGCCCCACGCCACCCCTACACCAAGCGCCTGCTGGAAAGCCTGCCCAGCCGCGAACGCGGTATCAGCGGCATCCCCGGCTCGATCCCAGGCCTGGTCGCGCCACCCAGTGGTTGCCGGTTCCACCCGCGTTGCGACTTCGCCACCGCCGAATGCGCAAAATCCCGCCCCGGCGTGACCGACGCAGGCGAGCGCCATATGGTGCGCTGCTATCACCCTGTCGCCGCCAAGCGCGAGGCCGCAGAATGAAAGACGGAATGACCGTGGCTCAAACCGACGCGCTGCTGCGGCTCGAGGGGGTCAAGAAGTACTTTCCGATCCTCAATGACTGGAAACGCCGCACCGGCTGGCTGCGGGCGCTGGACGATGTGACCCTCAGTGTCCACAAGGGCGAGATCCTCGGCATCGTCGGCGAATCCGGTTGCGGCAAGTCGACCCTCGGCAAGACGGTGATGGGCATCCATCCGCCGACCGCCGGAAAGATCATATTCGACGGCAATGATATCACCAACCTGAAGCCCTATGCGGCGCGGGGCCTGCGTCGCCAACTGCAATACACCTACCAGGACCCCGGCGCCTCGCTCGATCCGCGCTGGAAGATCGGCCGCGCGCTGGACGAACCGCTAGTGATCCACACCGAACTTAATCGCGCCGAGCGAACGGCGCGGGTGCGCGATATCCTCGATGCGGTGGGTCTGCCCGAAGGCCACCTCGATCTTTATCCGCACGAGATCAGCGGCGGCCAGCAGCGCCGCGTCGGCTTGGCGAGGATCCTGACGCTGCACCCCTCGCTGATCGTGCTAGACGAGCCGACCTCGGGCCTCGACGTCTCGGTACAGGCGACAATCCTGAACCTGTTTCTCGATCTGAAGAAGCAGTTCGACCTGACATTTGTGTTTATTTCGCATGACCTCTCGGTGGTCCGGATGATCTGCGACCGGGTCGCGGTGATGTATCTCGGCAAGGTGGTCGAGCTCGGCGACACCGAGGCGGTGTTCTCTAACCCGCAGCACCCCTATACCCGCTCGCTGCTGGCGGCGATCCCGCAGATCGGCAAGGGTCGGATCATTGAAAATTTCTGGCTCGAGGGCGAGCCGCCCGACCCCGGCAACCTGCCGTCGGGTTGCTGTTTCCGGACCCGCTGCCCGATCGCCGTCGCCGGATGCGCCGAGGCGGTTCCGCCGCTGATCGAGCACAAGCCCGGGCATTCCGATGCCTGCCTGCTGTCGCAGACCAATGCCTGAGATATTCCCGAACGCGGTTCTGGTGACCGGCGCCGCCTCGGGGATCGGTCAGGCGCTGTCCAATGCATTGATCGCAGCGGGCAGTTCCGTTGTCGGACTTGATTGCGCCGCCATGGCCCCGGCCCCAAATTTTCACCCGATCGTCGCCGACCTCACCGATCCGCAGGCAATCGACGCGGCGGTCGCGGCCGCTTTTGCGGCGGTGCCGGAGATCGACGCATTGGTCAATTGCGCTGGCATCTACCCGGTAACACCGATGCTCGAACTCCCTCTCGACGAATGGAACCATGTGCTCGACATAAATCTGCGTGCGCCCTTCCTTTTGACCCAGGCGCTCGCCCGGCGCTGGGTCGCGGCGGGGACGAAGGCGGCGGTGGTGAACATCGCCTCGACCTCCGCCGTGCTGGCCCGGCCGGGCACACTCCACTACGCCGCATCGAAAGCTGGCCTGATCCAGATGACCAGGGGCATGGCGCTGGAACTGGCGCCACACTGCATCCGGGTCAACGCGGTCGCACCCGGCGTGATCGCAACCGAGCGGGTGATGGCCCACGCCACTGGCGCCGGTGCCGCGGAACACACGACAAAGCTGGCCCGGGTCCCCGCAGGGCGCGTTGGCAAACCGCAGGAAGTTGTCGAGGCTACCCGCTGGCTCCTGTCCCCCGCCGCAGCCTACTGCGTCGGATCAGTGCTGACGCTCGATGGCGGCTACACCCTCGGTATCCCCAGCTACTGATCCCGGCTTGCATCGCCATCACTCACGTGATCCCTCTTACAGATCAAGGGGTTGACCCTATGTGCAAATTTGGACACTTGCGCCCTCACATCCCCGCCTGCTCGCGGCAATGGCGGGCCACGTCGGCATGGGTCGCGAACCAGACCCCGGCGTGGCTGCGCATATACTGGATCAACTCCTCCAGAATCTGGATGCGCGAGCGGTGGCCGATGAAATGCGGGTGCATGGTCAGCAGAAACAATCCGTCCTCCTGAAAGGCCCCGTCAAACTCGCGCATGAACACCTCCAGCACCCCCGAGGGCGGCGTGTAGGGGCGCAGGCCTGAGAACCGGTCCATGGCCCAGTATGGGGCATCGTCGCGGATCCACTCGACCGGCAATTCGACCACGCCGCTGGCCTCGCCGTTCTCCAGGATCTCATAGGGATCATCGTCCGCCATCAGGGATGAGTCGTAGATCAGCCCCATCTCGCGGGTGATCGCCAGGGTATGCTGGCTGAAGTCCCACGACGGCGTGCGGATACCGACCGGGCGCTGGCCGCTGATCTCCTCCAGCTTGTCGGCGGCGCGCATCTGCAGATCGCGCTCGTTCGCCGGCGGCAGGGCGCTGTTCAGCTCGTGGATCCAACTGTGGATGCCGATCTCATGCCCCTCGGCAACAACCCGGCGCTGCTCCTCCGGATGCAGCATCGCGACCACGGCGGGCACAAAGAAGGTGCTGGGTGCGCTGTATTTGGCCAGCAGGTCAAGGATCCGGGGCACGCCAACGCGCGAGCCGTATTCGCCCTGGCTCAGCTTGCCGGGCGAGGTTTGACCCCAGCGCAGGGTTTGGGTCTCGTGATCGCTGTCGAACGACAGCGTCACCGCGCAACGGGCGCCGCCGGGCCAGGATTTCGGCTTTAGCGAGCGTCCGGCCCGGATTTTCTCGACAATCGGGCGCCAGCGTTCTTCTGGCCAGGTCCAGGCATCCGGTTGATCCGGTAGATTACTTTCGGCGGGCTTGCTCATTCTGTCCTCCCGTGGCGCGTTCGCTGTGGCCCCATGCTTCCCCAGGGTGGATGCTAGCACCGCTTCGGGCGCGCGCAAGCCGGTTCAATCAGGTTGAATTCTCTTAAACTTGACAATCGGTACGGATGCCTGAGTATCGGCCGGGCCGTCCTCACCGCTGCGCTTCCTATCCCCGCCCGAAAAGGCTCCGCGATGCGCGATTCCCTGTTGCCATTGTTCATCGTTCTGATGCCTCAGATCGCACTTTCTGCGTTGCAGCTTGGCGTTCCGGTGCTGGCCCCGGCCTTCGTCACCGGGATCGGCATGCCGCCCGAGGCGGTCGGGCTGATCGGCGGGCTGATGGGTTTCGGATCGGTCTGGCTATTCGCGGCCAACCAGGCAGTCACGCCCGTGCTGGGGCCACTGCGCGCGCTGATCGCGGCCTGTGCGCTGGCGGTGACCGGTGTGGCACTGATGCTGACCGGCATCTGGGCCGCGGTCTTCGCTGGCGCCGTTTGCATCGGTTTCGCCTATGCGGTTACCGCGCCCGCTGGCAGCCAGATACTGTCGCGGCACACGCCGCGCCGCCTGTGGGGCACGCTGTTCTCGATCCGCCAGTCGGGGGTGCCGGTTGGCGGCGCTATTGCCGGGCTGGTCGGGGCGGGCCTGGCGGCGGCGGTGGACTGGCGCGCCGGGCTTGCAGCAATTGCAGCACTTTCGCTGATCTGCGCCTGCCTGCTGGCGGCGGCCCCGGCACAGTTCCGCGGCGGCGCCAGCGGCGCGCCGTTCCGGGTCACGGCGTTGTTCGATCCGGCCAACGCCATCCGGCCCTTCCTGACCCTGCGGCGCCTGCCCCAGCTTATCCCGGTTTCCCTGGCCAGCATGGGTTTCGCCGTCGGTCAGGGCAGCACCTTCTCGTTCCTGACCACGTACCTGACCGACGGGTTGGGACTCACGCTGACGCTCGCCGGGGCGATCTATTCGGCGATGCAGCTTGCCAGCTTCGCCGGTCGCGTCATCGTTGGCGTCATCGCTGACCGGCTGGGATCAACCAGGTTGATGATGATCGCGATGGCGATCGCCTCGTCTGGCTCCGCGATCCTGCTGGCGCAGTTCAGCCCCGAATGGCCGCGGGCACTACTGTTTGCAGGCGCCGGGTTGATCGGCCTGTCGGTGGCTACCTGGAACGGCCTGTTCCTGGCCGAGATCGCCAAACTGGTGCCACCCGAAATGGTTGGCGAGGCTACCGCCAGCGCAACTTTTTTCACATTTCTGGCCTACATGGTAGCACCACCCCTGTTCGGGGCGATGGTCTGGTTTGTTGGCTATTCCGCCGCATATTATTGCGTCGCGGCCGCGGTTCTGGGGGCTGGTGTGGCACTGTGGGCCGGATCGCGCGCTGACCGCACCGAGTGAAATTGGCGGCCTTCATCTCGGGCTGGAGCCACCAACGCCGCGAGGCATTTCCGGCGGCGATGTCGGGCGACCGAGAATCATGTCAGCAGCCTTCTCGGCGATGGCGATGATCGCCGCGTTCGGATTGGCTGAGATTTGATCGGGGAAGATCGAGGCGTCGGCTACTCGCAGCCCCTCGACGCCGCGCAACCGAAGTTGGCGGTCGGTCGAGTTTCGCACCGCCGCTTACACTGCTTGTGGGCGATGCCAAAACGAACCTCTGGTGCCTTTCGGTGATGGCCTCGACATGATCTGATTGCGGACATGGTTGGGCTGATGGTCACGGTGAACGATTATCTCATTCCCCGATCTCCCCATCTCCGATCATGCTTTTTTTGAGCAGGCGGTTCTCCAGGGTCAGCTCTGCGACCACTTCCTTCAAAGCCGCCGCCTCAGACCGCAGCTCCTTGACCTCGGGCGATGTCGCCTGACGCGCAGTGTCACCCGCCAGCCGGTTCTTACCGGCCTCGAGAAACTCCTTCGACCACGAATAATACAGGCTCTCGGCAATGCCTTCGCGGCGGCACAGGGCGGCGATGTCCTGCACGCCCCTGTTCTTCAGTTCGGTCATCACCGACAGCCAGAATTTGGCGCCCTCGTTGTCAGCGATCCAAAGGCCCAGGACCTCACGCACGCCGTCGCGTGAGACGCCCAGGGCCACATAGACGGCCTTGTTCTTGACCATGCGGCTGTCGGCATCGCGGATTTTGACCCTTAGGGCGTCGAAGATGACGATGGGATATATCCGCTCCAGCGCCCGGGACGGCCATTCCCGGACCTCGTCCAGCACGGCGTCGGTGACGCGGCTGATCAGGTCTGGTGAAACCTTTAGGCCATAGACGTCTTCGAGATGGGCGCGGATGTCGCGGACTGTCAGGCCCGCAGCGTAAA
>DATLAW010000282.1:0-12721 GCA_035527255.1 Thermohalobaculum sp.
TCGCGGTGATGATATCCGTCTCGCTTGCCTCCGTCGTCGCCGACCGGATGGTCGCCCGGTCGTTCTTCCTGACCCAGCTAAAACGCCGTGGCCTACATCTTTCGGTTGGGCCGCAAGGATATATCGCGGCGACCATGCCCATTGCGCATCTGATGCGCTATCGCGGTTCCGAGGATTGCGCTCCCGACACTGCGTGCTGGGCGCTGGTCGAGCAGGGGGCATATCTGCGCCGCGAGGACACGCTGGAACGGGCGCTTCCAATGTTGGAGCGGTTGCGCGGCGGCTTCCTGCCGGTGGTCGATGGTACAGTCAGCGAGACGACGAAGCCAGAATTGCTGGGCGCGCTGTTCCACACCGACGCCCTCAGGGCCTACACTCGTGCGCTGGAGGAAGAACTCCGCGAGGAGCATGGCTAACGCGCCGCCCTTGATCCGCGTCAAGATTGAAGTTTGGGCGATCCACTAGGGTTGGATAGGCGTCGGAGCAATATCGGGCGCGGTAAGCCCGTTTGTGGGTCAACTTCCGATTTTGGCGAAAGGAGCGACGGTGAGAATTCGGCGGATCGGACTGTGGGGCGGCATCGTGGTCGCTGCGTTGTTCGTGTTGACCAACCCACCGGATGGCCTTCCCAGATCCGCCTGGATCGTAGCCGGGATTGCGCTGCTGATGGCCGCATGGTGGGTGACCGAGGCACTGCCGCTGGCGGCGACCGCGCTGGTGCCGATAGCGGTTCTGCCGACGCTTGGCGTTCTGCCGCTGGAGCGCATTGCATCTGCCTATGCCAATCCGCTGATCTTTCTCTTTCTCGGCGGGTTTATGATTGCCCGGGCAATGGAACAATCGGGTCTGCACCGGCGCCTGGCGATCACGATCATCGGTTGGGCTGGGCGGCGCCCTGATGCTGTGGTCGGCGCGCTCATGGCGGCAACCGCGTTCCTCAGCCTGTGGATCAGCAACACCGCCGCGGCGATGGTCATGGTTCCGATCGCCGGCTCCATAGCGGCGGGCCGTGACGACGGCGACGAGTTCGCCCCGGCGCTGATGCTCGGCACCGCCTTCGCCGCGACCATCGGCGGCATGGGATCGGTGATCGGGACCCCGCCCAATGCGATCTTCGCCGCCTATATGCGCGAGGCGCACGGGGTCGAGATCGGTTTTGCCGAGTGGATGGCCATCGGGCTACCGGTGGTGTTGGTGCTGTTACCGGTTGCCTGGCTGATGCTGACACGCATCAGCTTCCGCATCGATGGCGCTGCGCTGACCGAAATACTTCAGCCACCGGTACCGATGACACCGCGCGAACGTCGGGTCGCGGTGATCGCTGTTGCGGCAGCCTGCGGCTGGATATTTCGTCCGCTGTTGCAGCAAATGCTGCCCGACGTCGGCCTCACCGACGCCGGAATCGCAATTCTCACGGCGCTGGCGCTGTTCATCGTTCCGGCGGGCGGTGATAGCCGCCAGCCGCTGCTTTCGTGGGAGCAGGCGGCGGGATTACGATGGGATGTGTTGATCCTGGTCGGCGGCGGGCTGGCGCTCGCGACCGCGATCTCGCAGACTGGTTTGGCTGGCTGGATAGGGCAATCGGCTCGTGCTTTCGATGGCCTACCGCCCATTGTCTTGATCGCCATGGTCGCGCTGGTGATCGTCTATCTGGGCGAATTGGCCAGCAACACCGCAATGGCGGCGATCTTTCTGCCGATCGCGGGCGCCGCCGCCATTGGCTTGGGCTACGACCCGATCATCTTCGCGCTGCCGGTCGCGCTGGCTGCGTCGGTCGGCTTCATGTTGCCGGTCGCAACGCCGCCCAACGCGATTGTTTTCGCCTATGGTGCTGTCACCAGTCAGCGCATGCTGCGCGCTGGCGCTCCGCTGGATCTGATCGGGGTCGGCGTCGCGGTGCTCGCCGGGGTGACGCTCGGGCCGCTGATGTTTTGACGGCCCTCAAGCGCTAAGTTGAGTGGGTTGAGCCAATGCGTATTTAGGGCGATCTAACTCAGAGCGCCTCGATTGTCGCCTTGTCCGAGTAGAATGCCACATAGCCGGCGATTGCCTCGGCTCCGGCGATCGGCGTCTCGTAGGACCAGGCCGCATCCTTGATCGGCCCGGACTTGGCGGCGATGTGATAGTGGGTCGCAACCCCCTTGTGCGGGCAGGTCGTCCGCTTGTCCGAGGGATCGAGGAATTCCATCCCGGCATCCTCGCGCGGGAAATAGGTGACCGGAGGGTAGCTTCCCTCATGCAGGATTAGCGCGCGGGTGGTTTCCGAGATGACCGCACCTCCGGCGCGCACGACATGGACGCCAACCGATGGGGTAATGGTGAATTTCTCGGACATGCGGAACTCTCCCTGAAGATTTTCGGCGATCTGCTGTCGCCCGGGACAACCCAATACGACATTTCCGGCGGGTGGGCGAGTCCGCGTCGCGACCTCCGGCTATGCGAGCGGCGTGCATTTCATCTTCAGCCAGTCCAGCACCGCCGCGTCGGCTTTGGGGTCAAGTTCGGCGCCGATTTCTGACAGTACCCGCGCATGGTAGGCGTCGAGCCATGCCGCATCCTCGGGGCCCAGCAACGCCAGGTCAATCAGGCGGCGGTCGATCGGCGCCAGCGTCAGTGTCTCAAAGCCCAACATCGAGCGTTCGCCGCCATCGGGCACCGTGGGCTCAGTGACCACAATCAGGTTCTCGATGCGAATGCCGAAATGCCCGGTGCGGTAGTAACCAGGTTCGTTCGACAGGATCATCCCCGGCTCGAGTTCAACGTCGCCGCCGCGCCGAGACAGGCGCTGCGGTCCCTCATGCACGTTGAGATATACGCCGACGCCGTGGCCGGTACCGTGGTCGTAATCGAGGCCCGCTTGCCACAGCCCGATCCGGGCCAATGGGTCCAGATCGCGCCCGGTGATGCCCTTGGGCCAGCGCGCCCGGCTAATCGCGATCATGCCTTTCAGTACCAGCGTGCAGGGCCGAGTTGCTGTCTCGTCGACCGGCCCGATGGCAATAGTCCGGGTAATGTCGGTGGTGCCGTCCATATACTGCGCGCCAGAATCGACCAGCAGCAGCTCGCCGGGGCCGAGCGTTCGGTTGCTGTCGCGGCTGACCCGATAATGCACGATGGCGCCGTTCGGTCCCGAGCCGCAGATGGTGTCGAAAGACGCATCCATCAGCTGGCCGGTGCCAGCGCGGAACGCCTCCAGGGCCGTGACGACATCAATTTCGGTCAGAGTATCGCCCTGCGCAACCATCTGGTCGAGCCAGTGCAGGAATCGCGCCATCGCCACCCCGTCGCGCCGGTGCGCCGCGCGCATCCCGGTCAGTTCGGCGGAATTCTTCAGTGCTTTGGGCTTGAGGCAGGGATCCTCGCCCCAAACCAGTGTCGCCGACGCTGCCTCCAACCGGTTTGCCACCCAAATCGGACAGGTCGCCTTGTCGATGAGCACTGTCTTGCCGGTCATCGCCACCAAGTCATCGCCAAGTCGATCCGGTGGCGTGACGCTGACCTGGTTGCCAAGGTGGGACAAAACCTCGCCATCAATCTTGTCGGGCTCCATATAGAGTGCCACCGTGCCGTCGGCATTGAGCAAACCAAAACCCAGCGCCACCGGTGAATGCGACAGATCGCTGCCGCGGATATTCAGTAGCCAGGCGAGGCTGTCTGGTTGCGTCAGAACCGTCGCATCGGCCGCCTTCTCCGAAATCAAAGAACCAATGCGGCGGCGGCGGTCGGCCGGGTTCTCGCCGGCAAGGTTTTCCGGCTGGATGCGGACCGCCCCCATCGGCACTGGCGGCTGATCGACCCAGATCTCATCTAGCGGGTTGGGCTCAAGCGGCACCAGCCGTGCCTTCCGCTTGTCGACCGCTGCGGTCAGACGGTCGATTTCGGCCTTGCCATGCAGCCACGGGTCATAAGCGATTACCTGGCTCTTCTGCAGCGCATTTTCGAGCCATTTTGCGGCCGGCACCTCGTGCACGGGGACCACTTCGAACAGATCGGTATCGACCTGATTGGCCGCCTGCAACGTATAGCGCCCATCGACGAACAGCGCTGCCCGGTCGATCAGGATGATTGCCAATCCGGCGGAGCCGGTAAAACCGGTCAGATATGCCAGCCGTTCGTCATGCGGCGCTACCGTTTCGCCTTGATGGGCATCGGCGCGGGGAACGATGAAACCGTGAACGCCGAGCGCGCGGAGGCGGTCGCGCAGCGCATCGACCCTGGCCGGACTCGTGCTGCTGTCGGTGCTTTGATCGAATGTCTGGAACATGATCCTGCCCTGGTTATGATTTTCGCCCACATGCTGGCCTTGAGCTGCGCCCGGGAGCAAGTGGTAAAATCTGGGTGTGAGTTAGGATGGCACCCGGGGCGGTTGCTAACCTTCCGGTGGCCAAGCCAGCCACGCGCCCGCCCCGCCGGCCAGTTCATCAGGCTCAAAACCGATCAGGAGGCTCAAGCGATTGCCGTCGGCATCGACGGCATAGATACGCTCGGCGATCCGACCACGCCTGAATCCGACCGGGATGCGGTAGCCGTCGAACGTGCGCCCGGTCGCCTCGAATTTAAGCGTTATGTCATTGTTCGCACCATGCTCGATAGTCGCGACCTGACCCTGGACGTCGCGAAGAACCGTCCTGCCGCCAGTTACTTCCTCGGCGATGAGCAGGAGATCGATGCCAAGCGCCACCGAGCGCATGCGAGCGCTTGTCCCGGTTGCGTAGGCGATCTCTTCACGGGGAACCATGATCAGGTCGTCAAGTGCAACTATACGGCAGCCGCAATCGGTCTGCTCCGCGGTCAATTTGGCAAGACAATCCTGAAGTGCCTCGCCGGCGATGGCGTCACTGGGCGTTCCCGGCGCGCCGCTCGCCACGGTTACCACGGGGCAAAACTCTGGAGGCGTGCCGCGTGCGAGGGCTCGTGGGATGGCCGATGCGAGGAACTCTTGCCCTGATTCTGTGCTGGTCAGAAATGGCAGGGCATCAACGCCGACCCATCTTGCTGATTCGTGCTTCGCCATCTCGGTGGAATTGGTATTTGCCGCCGCTCGAAGTGCTCCAGGAAGGTCATTCAGCGTCGTTGCGGCTATAATCGGTGGCCGTGGCAGAACCATCATTCGCTGAACGTAGACGTTTTCTACCAAAGGTTGTCTTGCTGACCGGGCAATCTCCGCGTCATTGACGCATCCGCATAGTGTTACAGTTGCTAATACAACCATGAAGTGCTTCATTCGCGGCCAAAACCTGCTTACGATTTCATTACCCTTGATAATTCGTCGATTTCGGGCGGAATCAAGTGCATTTTTAGTTTGAGGCGGAAGCATGGCAGAAATATAGTGATAATTCGGTCGGACGCGAGTAGAATGTGGGTAGGCATGTTGACAGATACACCAATCAGTTCCGGCGTCGTCGTGCGGGGCCTTATCAAATGGTACGATGCCGTTAAGGGATACGGCTTTGTCGTTCCGGATGATGGTGGCCCCGATATTATGGTGCACGCCTCCTGTGTTCGGGCCTTCGGCAAGATGGCTCTTGCAGAAGGTACCCGTGTTCTGGTCCTTGCCGGTCACGGTCAACGCGGCCTGAATGCCCAGGAACTTCTTGAAGTCGATGAAAGCGGCGTTGAATCGCCCGCTCCAGACCTGACCGACGATACGCGCCCAACGGAATATCTGGGTCCGGATGTCGAAGTCGGGCCTTTGATGCCAGCTCGGGTCAAATGGTTCGACAAGCAAAAGGGTTTTGGCTTTGTAAATATTTTTGGCCGGACCGAGGATATCTTCGTTCATATGGAAATAGTGCGTCGCTGTGGATTTCAGGATCTGGCGAGTGGCGAGGGTATGGCAGTCCGGACCTTCCGCGGCCCCCGTGGGCTGATGGTTGCTGAGCTGAAGCTTTGGGAGTCGGCTCTCACTGTGGATGATAAGGACTGATCTGATGCGGCGGCTACGGCCTCGGCTGGCCGTTGTCATAGTCGCTTCGCTGATGGCTTTTTCGGCCCACGCCGGCGACCGTTGCACACCTCAAACAATTGAAATTCTGATCGGCCCCGGCAGCCAGGTATTTGCCATCGAAATCGCCGATGATCCAAACGAACAAGCGCGCGGCCTGATGTTCCGCCCGGCGATGGCCGCCGATGCCGGAATGCTGTTCATCTTCGAGCCGCCGCGCCGGGCGAATTTCTGGATGCGCAACACAATGATCCCGCTCGATATGATCTTCATCGACGACACCGGCAAGATTGAGAGTATCGTCGAGCGGATGGATCCCTATTCCGAACGCGCGTCCTCTTCTGAGGGAGATGTGCGGGCAGTGTTGGAGGTCAATGGTGGCTTGTCGCGCCAGTTGGGTATTGGTCCCGGCGCACAAGTGATCCATCCTGCGTTCGAACATACGCCGGAAAGTCTGCGCTGCGAAAATTGACCTGCCAGGCCGTGCGATCCATCTTGTGGTACGCAGCGCATTAGGCTACTTGCGGGTTCGGCGGGGCGTAGCGCAGCCTGGTAGCGCGTCGGTTTTGGGTACCGAAGGCCCCCAGTTCGATTCTGGGCGCCCCGACCATCTCACCCTATCAATTGCGATTTCTCATCGTTCGTCATTTCCACCTAGGTTGGGCAGCAGCGCGCTGCTCAGGAAACGGACCAATGGGGAATTGAACATGGCGGGGTTCTCGGCCAGGCCCATGTGGCGGAGGCCGGGCAGGATTACCGCCTCGGCACCTGGGATCGCCTTGGCCATGCGCAGCGTCATATCGGGCGAGTTGCCGTAATCCTCCTCGGTGGTCATCACCAGAGTCGGGCAACGGATCGCGCCAATTGGCCCGGTAAGCTCGGCGTCTCCCTGGGCCAAAACGCGGTAGATTTCGGGATATACGTCAGGCCGATTGGCCAGAACCCAGCGACGTACCTGGTCAATAACGCCGGGGTTGGCGCGGCGAAACGGTTCGGTGAACCAACGCTCGAGCGCTGCCTCTACAGTAGCGGCCGGGCCGGAGTGGCGCGACAACTCGACCCGAACCATGATCGCGGCGCGCTCCTCGGGCGTGCGGTCGTGGACCGAATTCAGTATGGCCAGCGCGGTCAGCCGGTCGGCGTGGTCAATTGCCAGCCGTCGGGCGATCATGCCGCCGAGCGAGAATCCGGCGATGGCGCAACGGGTGATGCCGCAATGGTCGATCAGGCGGATGATCTGTTCGGAGAAAGCCGTGAGGTTGATCTCGCCCACAGGGTTGGGGCTTTCGCCGTGCCCGAGCAGATCGTAGGTCAGAACCCGGAAACCAGCGAGATCCGGCAGCAGCCATTGCCACATGTGCCGATCAAGCCCGAGGCCGTGGACCAGCACGACCGGCGGGCCGTCTCCGGTGATGTCGTAGACCGTGCCGTCCGGTGCGATCATCGCTCAGACCGGCCGGTAGGCGACGACTTCGATCTCGACCCGGACATCGACCAACAGGTCTGACACCACTGCCGAGCGGGCCGGTGGATCATGTGGGAAATATTCGCCGTAGACGGCGTTGAAGCCGGGAAAGTCGGCGCGGTCGACCAGCCAAACCATGGATTTGACCACGTCGGACAGCGTGCAGCCAGCCTGCGCCAGGGTCGCATTGATGTCGTCCAGCACCGCACGAGTTTGCTGCTCGATGGTGCCGGTGATCATCGGCGCGCCGTCGTGCAAGGGGATCTGGCCGGTAAGATAGACAAAATCCCCGGCACGGATCGCGCGTGACAGCGACAGCGTCCGGCCACCAATCACCAGCGGGCCACCGATTACTTGTTTCCCAGGCTTCATGCGCATTCTCCTGCAATGACCAGAAAGCGTACCGCGCAGCGCCGTCCACTGTGCAAGTTTTTCGCCGCCATTCGGCGAAAATTTCGCCTCTCGCCGAGGCCGCGCATCGGACTATGATCGTCACCTGGCAATACCACGGAGGGCTTCCCCAAATGACCGGTCGCACGCGCTATCAAATGTTTATCGGCGGAACCTGGGTCGATGCCGAGGACGGCCGGACCTTCGAAAGCGTCAACCCCGCCACCGGAGATAACTGGGCCGAGATACCCGAGGCCACCGCGGGCGATGTCGACCGGGCCATCCGCACCGCCCATCGGGCATTCACCGAGGGGCCGTGGGCGACGATGACGCCGACCGAGCGCGGGCGCTATCTGCGGCGCCTGGCCGACCTGCTGGCGGAGAAGTCCGAGGAACTGGGCCGGGTCGAAACCGTGGACACCGGCAAGATGCTGAAAGAAACCCGCTGGCAGGCGAAGTATATCTCGGAGTTCTTTCACTACTATGCCGGTTGCGCCGACAAGATCCACGGCGAGACCTTGCCGATCGACAAGCCGGACCTGCATGTCTTCACCACTCGCGAGCCTTTGGGCGTGGTCGCGGCGGTGGTGCCGTGGAATTCGCAACTGTTCCTGGTGGCGGTAAAACTGGGGCCTGCGCTGGCGGCGGGCAATACGGTTGTGCTGAAAGCATCCGAGCATGCCTCGGCGCCGATGCTGGAGTTTGGCAAGCTGATCGAGGCGGCAGGCTTTCCACCCGGCGTTGTCAATATTGTTACCGGCCATGCTGAGCCTTGCGGGCGGGTGCTTACCTCGCATCCGCTGGTCACCCGGATCAGCTTTACCGGTGGGCCGGGATCGGCCCGGCATGTGGTCCGCAACTCGGCCGAGAACTTTGCCCAGGTGTCGCTGGAACTGGGCGGCAAGTCGCCGGTTCTGGTGTTCGACGACGCCGATATCGAGAGCGCGGTGAACGGCTCGATCGCCGGCATTTTTGGCGCCACCGGGCAAAGCTGTGTGGCCGGATCGCGGATCTATCTTCAGGACAGCATCGCCGATGAATTTCTGGAGAAGATGGTCGGGCTGGCCCGCCAGATCCGGATTGGCGACCCGCTGGAGGAGGCGACCCAGATGGGGCCGCTGGCAACCATCGGCCAGCTTGAGAACATCGAGCGCGAGGTGGCGTTCGCGGTGGAAGAAGGCGGCAAGGTGCTGCATGGCGGCAAGCGTCCGGCCGGACTGAACCACGGCTTGTTCTACGAGCCGACGATCATCGAATGCCCAAGCCAGAAGCTGCGCATAGTTGATACCGAGTTGTTCGGGCCGGTGCTGAGCGTGTTGCGATTTAAAGATGAGGTCGAGGTCGTCGCCCTTGCCAATGACACAAAATATGGATTGGCGGCGGGGATATTCACCCGCGACGGGGCGCGCTCGCTGCGGGTGGCGAAGGCGGTTCGGGCGGGGATTGTCTGGGTCAACACCTACCGCGTGGTCTCGCCGATCGCCGAGTTTGGCGGCTTCAAGGACAGCGGCTATGGGCGCGAAAGCGGGATGCAGGCGGTGTATGATTACACCAGGCCGAAAACCGTTTGGGTCAACACCTCCAGCGCGCCAATGGCCAACCCGTTCATCATGCGCTGAGGCAATTCATCGGCTCAAGCCATTGTCCGACGGCGCAATTTTGGTACGGCAACAGCACGATGCCTTGATCGCGATATCGGTTGCCGCGAGGGCCAGATCGAGCCGCTGGCGGATAATCGCATGTTCCGTGGTATTCCCTGATCGGTCGAGGCACTCCGCCAAGCCATGCAAGGACCAGACGTTGTCCGGGTGCTGGCAGCTTCGGTAGATCGAATTGTCAAGGCCCAGATCGGCGCGGTAAACCGCCTCGGCCTCGGCCACCATACCCTGCTCCAGCAACAGCGCGCCCAACGCATGGCGTGGCGGATGCATCCACGGCCACGGCTCGGAATATTCAAGATTGTCATCCAGCTCGACCGCGCGCCGCAAATGCCTGAAGGCCGCCTCGTAGGCGCCCTTGCGGTATTCCAGCTCGCCATTCAACATCTCGGCCCCAACCGCCAGAATGTCCCGGGCGTAATTGTTGAAGTAAAGATGCGTCACTGGCACCCGGTCAACCGCCTCGCGGAATAACGCGCGCTCCGCCCCGGCCGCCTCGATATTGCCCAGCGCCGAATGTGCGACGCTGCGGGCATAGTGGTGCATTGCCGTGGTCACACAGTACAGCTCCTGGTCCTCCGGCAACGGCGTCGCGATGATGTCGTGCCAGCGCCCGAAGCGGACCAGAACATGCATTTTCTTGGCGTGATAGCCCTCCAGCGTAACCACCATGTAGGGCTTCTTCACCCGCAGCAGGTCCGGGGTCAGGGTCGCGATCATCTCGTCGGCGGCCTCGATTGCCGGCTGGAACCGACCGCACATCATGCCCGCATACATCATCAGATGCAGGTCGTGGCACCGCGACGTGGTGTAGAAATTGGCGGCGCCCGCATAGGCAAGGTACTTGCGGTCAGCCTCGATCGCCTTGGCGCTGACCTCGATTACCTGGGCGTACAACCCGCACAGCATGTAGATATGCCCTGGCATATGCTGCAAATGGCCGGCGTCCGAGGTCAGACCGCGCAATTGTTCGGCCGCCTGCAGCGCCAGCTCGGGATGGTCCGACATCTCGATCGCATGGATATACATGTGCAGCACCCCCGCATGGGGCGGCTGGCCCAGCGCCTCGATGGTGCGCATGCCTTCTTCCAGCACCCGGATGACTTCCAGCGTATCCGCACCCTCGGCCGACTCACCGGTCTTGCGGTTCCACAGCCGCCACGGTGTCCGGCTCATCATTGCCTCGGCGGTCAGGGCGACGACATCCGGGTCACCCGGAACGCTGGCATGAACCGCCCGCATCGCGCCGGCATAGGCGTCGTCCCACGCCCGGCAATCGTCCGCACTGACAATGTGATCCTTCGGGAACTTGGCCGAAACAGCGCCGATCAGCGCCTGCTCAACCGGAGTCGCTTTCCACGAACAGGCGGTCGCTTGCCGGATCGCTGTGTGGCAGACGGCAACGGCCTCGTCGGCTTCGTGCGCGCTGAACATCTCCCACGGCATGTTGTAGAAGGGGCCGCTGGCGAAGGCGATGCCCCAATAGGCCATGGCGCATTCCGGATCCAGGGCCGCCGCCCGCCGGAAGCACGCGACTGATTCCTCATGATTAAAACCATAGAGCCAGTTCAGCCCACGGTCGAACCAGACCTGCGCTTGCGGGTTATCCGTGGTGACGGGTCGGGAATAGCCACCCATATCGAAATAGCTGTCCATGCCGGTTTGGTACCTCGATTTGCGCTGTTTCGTCGAGCCAGAATCTGCGACGTTCCTAATGTTGCGGTGGCGCATACCCATCGTCTATCGATAACTTAAAAACCGAACCTTGGTGAGACCATGTCCCGGCAACTCTATCAGAACGGCACGATCCGAACCCTCAGCGGCCCCGGCGCCCAGGCCGACTGGGTCCTGGTTGGCGATGGGCGCATTTTGGCGACCGGTCACGGCGAGCCGGAGACGGGCGATGCCGAGCGGATCGATCTGGCTGGCCGCACGCTTGTGCCCGGTTTCATCGACCCGCACGGCCATTTTCCGGATTCCGGCTTTAACGCCCTTTTTCGCGTCGATCTTTGCACGCCGCCGGTCGGGACCTGCACGTCATTGGCTGAGGCCCTCGAACGCCTGGCCCAGGCACCCGGGCAGGGGTGGGTCTACGGCGCTGCCTTCGATCAAACCGCCTTGCCCGAACGACGATTCCCGACCAAGGCCGAGCTTGATGCGATCCACCCGAGCCGCCCGGCATTTGTGCTCCACATCTCGGGCCATGCCGGGGTGGTCAACAGTGCCGGGCTTGCTCTGCTGGGGCGAACCGGCGACGGCTTCCTCGAAGGGATGGCCGCGACGGCTGAGCTTGGCGCCACGGATTTCGGTATTGACGAGGCAGGCTTTGCCGCCGGGGTTGCGGCGGCAGCCGCCGAATATATCTCGCACGGCGTCACTATGGCGCAAAACTCCTGGATCGAGCAGCGCATGCTGGACCGTTTCGTCGCTCTCGACCGGGCAGGGGGCCTTCCCATCGACGTGGTTCTTCTGCCCGCGGCCGAACTTGAACCCGCATTGTCGGCAAACCTGCCGCAAAACCTCGATCACCTGATCCTCGGCCCGCGAAAACTGTTCGCTGACGGCGCTTTCCAGGTCCAGACCGCGTT
This sequence comes from Thermohalobaculum sp., assembly GCA_035527255.1. Taxonomy (GTDB): domain Bacteria; phylum Pseudomonadota; class Alphaproteobacteria; order Rhodobacterales; family Rhodobacteraceae; genus Thermohalobaculum. The sequence goes on from DATLAW010000282.1 coordinate 12,046, forward strand.
TCTGTCGCGCCCCTATCACAAGCCCATCGATGGCGACCCGAACCGTCGCGGCATGCGCTATATGCCGCCCGACCAACTGGCGGCCAAGGTGCAGGCCCTGCACCGCGCCGGCCACCAGATCCATATCCACACCAATGGCGATGCCGCCAGCGACGACGGTCTCGACGCGTTCGAGACGGCGCTGCTGGCCGATCCGCGCGCCGACCATCGCCATACCCTGATCCACGCCCAAACCCTGCGCGACGACCAGCTAGATCGGATTGCCCGGCTGGGCGTCACCGTCAGCTTTTTCTCGGCCCATGTGTATTTTTGGGGTGAAATGCACCACGATGTCTTCCTTGGCCCTGAACGCGCCGCCCGGATCAGCCCGGCCCGCTCGGCGCTGGATCGCGGCATTCGGATCACGCTGCACAACGACGCGTCGGTCACGCCGACCCGACCGTTGCATCTGATGTGGTGTGCGGTCGAGCGTCAGACCGCCGTCGGGCGCATACTTGGCCCCGAACAGCGGATCACGCCGGAGGAGGCCCTGCGCGCCCACACCATCGATGCCGCCTGGCAAGTATTTCAGGAACATGATCGCGGTTCGATCGAGACCGGGAAACGCGCCGACTTTGCGGTGCTTTCGGACGACCCGCTAACCACCGCCAAGCCGCTGAAGGACATCGTGGTAGAG
>DATLAW010000283.1:0-26106 GCA_035527255.1 Thermohalobaculum sp.
ATCAGGATCATCGGGAAGCAGTTGGTTGTAGCGTTGGCCAGAGCGGTCAGACCATTGAGGAAACCAGGTGCCGACACCGTCAGGCAGATACCGGGCTTTTTGGTCAGATAACCAGCGATCGCCGCCGCGTGACCCGCGTGCTGTTCGTGCCGGAACGAGATGACGCGCATGCCTTCAGCCTGCGCCATGCGGCCAAAATCGGTGATCGGGATGCCGGGCACGCCGTAGATCGTGTTGAGATCATTCAGCTTCAGTGCATCGATGACCAGATGAAAGCCGTCCGTCAGCGCAGGCGCTGCTTCGGCGACACCGCTGTCGTCCGTGCTGGTCCTGGCCAGCGTGTCACGCGCAGTGCTCGATGCCACAGCCATTCAGTCTCTCCCTCGAAGTTTGTGCATTCCGGTCAGCAATTTCAGGTCAGTTGATGGCCGCATCCAGGGGGCCGACGATGAATTTCCAACTCCGGCGGATGTAGTCATGGAGCCTCAGCGTGTGTTCGCGCACCAGTTCGGCGGCAAGCTCGGCATTGCGGTCTTCGATCGCCTCGATGATGTTCATATGATCGACCACCGAGCGGTCGGCCCGGGTGCCATCCTGCATCGCCTTGCGCCGCACCGCCTTTAGATGGGTGAACAATCCTTGGGCAATTTCCTGCAGCATCTTGCATTTCGACATGCCAAGCACGCACAGGTGAAAATCGATATTTGCCTCGGAATACTCGCTCAGATGCGCTTTGGCCTTGTCCTTGGTGAACTGGGTGCCGATCTGGCGCAGGCGGGCAATCTCGGCGTCGCTGGCGTGTTCGCTGGCCAGCCGCGCCGCCATGCTCTCGAGCGCTGCCCAGACGGTGACCATCTCGAGGATTTCTTCCAGGCTTTTGCGTTTTATGAACACGCCCCGGCGTGGTGCGATATCGACAAAGCCCTCCTGCTCGAGCCGCATAATCGCTTCGCGAATCGGCGTGCGGCTGATCCCGAGCCGGTCGGCCAGAGACCGCTCGTCCATCCGCAGGTTGGTGTCGGGTTCGTAGATGTCGAGATCCATGATGCTTGTCTTCAGCACGTCGTAGATGTGCTCCTTCAGGCTGAAGGAGCCGTCAACCGGCTTCAGGTCTAGGGTCTTCCCCACGGTTTCCTCCGCATCGGTCTCAAATATTCCGTCCCGCTTATGTCGCGGACTCATATGCCGATGTTCTTGGTATACCATGCACCAAGGCCCAGCGAGTCGCAACCCGGTTAAGTGGTATTCCACAGCCCAAATCCCGAAAATAATTCCGATCCGCGGAAAAGTTTCCCGGTCCGCTGCCCCTGTGCTTACTCTAAGAACCCGTGTTAACGAGAGAACGAACAGCAGACGCGATTCCGGGCGGCGGGTATGAATGAGAATACAGCCATCACGCCGATGATGGTGCAATTCCTGAAAATCAAGGCGGCGCATGCCGATGCCCTGCTTTTCTACCGCATGGGCGATTTCTACGAGCTGTTCTTCGATGATGCGGTGCAGGCGGCGGCGGCGCTGGATATCGCGCTGACCAAGCGCGGCAAGCATCTGGGCGAGGATATCCAGATGTGCGGCGTCCCGGTCCATGCCGCCGAGGGGTACCTGATGACCCTGATCCGAAAGGGGTTTCGGGTCGCGGTCTGCGAACAGGTCGAGGACCCGGCTGAAGCGAAGAAACGCGGCTATAAATCGGTGGTCAAACGCGAGGTGGTGCGCCTGGTGACGCCGGGGACCCTGACCGAGGACACGTTGCTTGACGCCCGGCACCACAACTACCTTGCGGCCTGGGCCGAGGTTCGTGGCGAGGGCGCGTTGGCCTGGGTCGACGTCTCGACCGGTGACCTCGCGGTGGCGGCGACCAGCCGTGCCGCACTGGGGCCGGGGCTGGCGCGAATCGCTCCGCGTGAGGTGCTGGTGCTCGATACCGCCTTCGAGGATCCGGTACTGATGGCCCAGATTGAAGAAGCCGGGGCGGTGGCGACATCTCTGGGTGCCGCCAGTTTCGATTCGGCCGCCGCCGAGGTTCGGCTGAAGGCGCTGTTCCAGGTCGCGGCGCTCGACAGCTTCGGTGCGTTCGAGCGGCCGGAACTTGCGGCGCTGGGGGCGCTGGCTGATTACATCGAGCTGACCCAGAAGGGCCGCCTGCCGATGATCCGCCCGCCCCGGCGCGAGACGCCGGGCGGCGTGATGCGGATTGATGCGTCGACCCGGCGCAATCTGGAACTGACCCGGTCGCTGTCCGGCGGCCGCGACGGCGCGCTGCTGACCACCATCGACCGGACCCTGACCGGCGCCGGCGCCCGGCTGCTGGAAACCCGGCTCGCCGCCCCCTTGACCGGGGTTGCCGAGATTGTCGGGCGTCTCGACGCGGTGGCGCGATTGGTCGAGGATCGACGACTGACCGACACCCTGCGCGAACGCCTGCGCCGGGTGCGGGAGATCGAGCGGTCGCTGACCCGGCTGGCGCTCGACCGTGGCGGCCCGCGTGACCTTGGCGCGATCCGGACCGGGCTGGCCCAGGCGGGCGAGCTAGCGCTGATCCTGGAAGCGGCAAGCGACCTTCCAACGCTGCTGTCCGAAGCCGCCGCGCGCATGAAGGGCCACGGTGAACTGGTTGGCCTGCTCGAGACCGCACTGGTCGCTGACCCGCCGATCCTGGCCCGCGATGGTGGTTTTGTTGCCGCCGGGCAGGATGCTGACCTGGACGAGGCGCGCAAGCTGCGCGATGAGGGCCGGGGTGTGATCGCCGGGATGCAGGCCGATTACGCTGCCGAGGCTGGCGTCGATGCGCTAAAAATCCGCCACAACAATGTGCTGGGTTATTTCATCGAAACCACGGCGCGGCACGCTGAAAAGATGCTGGCGGCGCCGCTGAACCAGACTTTTATTCACCGCCAGACGCTGGCCAATGCGGTGCGCTTCACCACGGTGCCGCTTTCTGAGCTGGAAAGCCGCATCGTCAACGCCGGTGGCCGGGCGCTGGAGATTGAGAAGCGAATCTTCGACGAGTTGCGCGCCGCTGTGCAGGCGTGTCAGGGTTGGATCGCCGAGACTGCCCGGGCACTGGCGGCGCTGGATGTCGCTGGCGCCAATGCGATGCTGGCGATCGAGGGCGACTGGACCCGGCCAATGGTCGAGTCCGGGCGCGCCTTCGAGATCACCGCTGGTCGTCACCCGGTGGTCGAGCAGGCGCTGCGCCGGCAGGGCGCCAGCTTCGTTGCCAATGGCTGCGACCTTAGCGCCGGGGCTGATGGCCCGGCCCCGATCTGGTTGCTGACCGGCCCGAACATGGCCGGCAAGTCGACCTTTCTGCGCCAGAACGCGCTGATTGCCATCCTGGCCCAGACCGGCAGCTACGTGCCTGCCGGGGCTGCCCGGATCGGCATTGTAGACCAGCTGTTCAGCCGGGTCGGGGCGGCGGATGATCTGGCGCGGGGCCGATCGACCTTCATGGTCGAGATGGTCGAGACCGCCGCCATCCTCAATCAGGCCGGGCCAAGCGCGCTGGTGATCCTCGACGAGATCGGGCGCGGCACCGCCACCTATGACGGCCTTTCCATCGCCTGGGCGACGCTGGAGCATCTGCATGAGGTCAACCGCTGCCGGGGCCTGTTCGCGACCCACTACCACGAGCTGACGGCGCTGGCCGAGAAGCTGGAGCATCTCCACACCGCCGCCGTTGCGGTGCGCGAATGGGAGGGTGAGGTGATCTTCCTGCACGAGGTTCGCCCCGGCGCTGCCGACCGATCATACGGCGTCCAGGTTGCCCGGCTGGCCGGGCTGCCGCCCAGTGTCATCGCTCGCGCCCGCGAGGTGCTGGAGAAGCTGGAGGCGGGCGAGCGCGAGGGCGGCGCCGCCAGCCTGGCCGACGCCCTGCCGCTGTTCCAGGCCCGCGTCGTGCAGGCCCCTCCGCCGATGCGAAAATCCGGGGTCGAGGCGCGGCTGCAGGAGATTGTCCCCGACCGGTTGACCCCGCGCGAGGCGCTGGACCTGCTGTATGAGCTGCGGGGGCTGTTGCCAGAGAAGGATTAGCGGGTCTTTTAGAGGTTAGGATTGGCGGCGTTGGCAGTGTCCAAGGTTGGGCACATACCTAAAGTACTGAAATATAACATAAACCAATTTGTACTCGATTCATGGTTAGGAAAACGTGAACGGCATTTGCTGGCAAAGCGCCCGGGAAATTGGTTCGACCTTATGGGGCCATGCCCTAAATGCGCGGCCCTTCCGGTCGGGTCAGGATGAACACGCTGACGCCGCCCAGTGCCAACGCTTGCATCGCCAGCACCCAGACTGGCAGGCCGAGACCGACCGCCAGGGCGAAGCTCAACCCGATTGCCACCATCGCCATCCGCTTGGCTGGCCGCCGGATCGCGCCATTCCGTTGCCAGTCATGGATCGGCGGCCCGAACTGCGGGTGGTTCATCAGCCAGCTATGCAGCCGCTCGGAGCCACGGGCGAAGCAATAGGCGGCCATCAGCATGAACACCACGGTCGGCAGGACCGGCACGAAGGCCCCGACGACGCCGATGGCGAAGAACGCCATCCCAGCGATGTTCCATAGCGCCCGCCTCACGCCAGCAACTCCGCCAGCACGCTGTTCAACACGATCCGCCCGCGCTCCGTTGCCGCCAGCCGGTCGCCGGTTTGGCGGACCAGCCCGTCGCTGGTCAGCGAGGCGATCCGTGCCGCATCGATGGGCGTGCCCGAAAGCCGCTGGTAGCGCGCCAGGTCGGCGCCTTCGACCAGACGCATCGCCATCAGCATGTATTCCGTCGCCTGATCTGGCGGCTTGACGGCAGTCTGCTCGACCAACGCATGGCTCGCCTCGCCAACCGCGGCCAGCCAGTCGCCAGGCGCCCGCGCGGTTACCGTTGCCACTCGCTGTCCATCGGCCAGCGTCAAGCGCCCATGCGCTCCGGGGCCGACACCGGCATAGTCGCCATAGCGCCAGTAGACCAGATTGTGCCGGCTTTCCTCGCCTGGCCGGGCATGGTTCGAGATCTCGTAGGCGGGCAGCCCGGCGCTGGCGGTCATCGTCTGCGTCAACTCGTACATCTCGGCGGCGGTGTCGTCAGGCGGCACCTTCAATTTTCCGAGGTCATAAAGCTCGCCAAACCGTGTGCCCGGCTCGATGGTCAACTGGTACAGCGAGAAATGGTCGACCGCCATCTCCAGCGCCCGCGCCAGTTCCGCCTCCCAGGCGGCGACGGTCTGGCCCATCCGGGCATAGATCAGGTCGAAGCTGACCCGTGGGAAGGCGGCCCTGGCGACCTTGAATGCCGCCTCGGCCTCGGCCACCGAATGCATGCGCCCCAGCGCCTTCAGATCGGCGTCGTTCAGCGCCTGCGCCCCCATCGACAGCCGGTTGACCCCGGCTGCGGCATAGTCGCGGAATTTCCCGGCCTCGACGCTGGTCGGGTTGGCTTCCAGCGTGATCTCGGTGGCATCAGTGAGCCCCCACAGCCGCCCGGCCTGGTCGATCAGAGCTGCCACCGTGGCCGGCTCCATCAGGCTGGGCGTGCCGCCGCCGAAGAACATCGTGTCGACTCGCCGTGGCCCGGTCAGTTCGCGCATATGACACATCTCGGCCAGCAGGGACTGGCGCCAGGCGGCATGATCGACCACGCGCGAGACATGGGAATTGAAGTCGCAATAGGGGCATTTCGCCAGACAGAATGGCCAATGGATGTAAAGCCCGAAGCCGCCGCTTTGCCAATCGGCGGTCATCTCGCGACCCAGAACGCCCGCGCTACCCAGATCAGCCCGGCAACCCCGGCACCGACTGCGAAGGGGTTCTGGCTCAGAAAACCCAAGCCCAACACCGTGGCCGATGCCGGAACCAGCCACATCGCGTGTTTGCGGGCGAAGGCGTTGCGGTCGCGTTTGGTCATCCGCCGAAATCCGTCATGCCACGCGTCTCAATGCGGTGACCTCGATCTCGATCTTCATCTCCGGGGCGACCAGACCTGCGACGACCATGGTCCCGGCTGGGCGAACGTCGCCCAATGCCTCCTGCAACGCCGGCGCGATCTCGTCCTGCAGGCTCGCGTCGATGATGGTATGCTGCACGCGCACGATGTCGGCCATCTCGAACCCGGCCTGCGCCAAAGTTGCGGCGATGGTGCGGAACGCATTGCGGGCCTGCTCCAGCGCGCTTTCCGGCATTTTCATTACGGTATAGTCATAGCCCGTGGTCCCGGCGACGAAACACCAGTCGCCCTGCACGACGGCCCGTGAGTAGGCGAATTTGGTCTCGAACGGCGATCCGGTGGAGATATGGCGTCGGGTCATTTGGGGTCTCCGAAACAATTGGCGACAAGCTGGCGGAACGCAACCGCCCGATGGCTCATGTCGTGTTTGCGCTGCGGTTCCATCTCGCCAAAGGTAATCTCAAAGCCTTCGGGGACGAACATCGGGTCGTAACCGAACCCCTCGTTGCCACGCGGCGGCCAGACCAGCCGCCCGGCGCAGGTGCCGAGAAAGGTCTCGTCATGGCCATCCGGCCAGGCCAGTGTCAGGGTGCAGACAAATGAAGCGTGGCGCGGCTGGGGTGCATCCAATGCCTCGAGCTTCTGCCAGACCGCCTGCATTGCATGGCCGAAGTCCCGCCCGTGCGGCGTCTCGGCCCAGCGTGCCGAATAGATGCCGGGGTCGCCGTCCAGCGCTGCGACCGCCAGGCCGCTGTCATCGGCCAGAGCGGGCAGGCCGGTCGCCTGCACCGCGGCCCGCGCCTTCAGCCGGGCGTTGCCCTCGAAGGTGAGCTCGGTCTCGTCGGGCTCCGGCAAACCCAGATCGCCGGCCGAGACGGTTGCAACACTGAATGGGCTGAGCAAGTCGCCAATCTCGCGCACCTTGCCGCTGTTGTGCGAGGCGACGACCAGTTTTGGTTCGGTGAAGGCCCGCATCACCCGGTTGCTGCCTCTTGTGCAGCCTTCTGAATAGCCACCAGCTCGCCGACGCCCTTCTTGGCCAGCGTTAGCATGTCGTGGAATTCGGCCTCCGAGAAGGTCGCGCCCTCGGCCGAGGCCTGGACCTCGACCATGCCGCCCTCGCCGGTGATGACGAAGTTTGCGTCGGTTCCGGCCTCGCTGTCCTCGGCGTAATCCAGATCCAGCACCACCTGACTGTTATGCACCCCGCACGAGATCGCGGCGATGTGCTGGGTGATCGGGTTCTCGATGCATTCCTTGGCCGCCACCAGTTTCTCGGCGGCCAGCCACAATGCCACCCAGCCGCCGGTGATCGCGGCGGTGCGGGTGCCACCGTCGGCCTGCAGCACGTCGCAATCGATCATGATCTGGCGCTCGCCCATGATGACCCGATCGGTGCCGGCCCGCAGCGCTCGGCCGATCAGGCGCTGGATTTCCTGGGTCCGCCCGGTCTGGCCGTTCTTGGCCTCGCGCCGGTTGCGGGTGTTGGTGGCGCGCGGCAGCATGCCGTATTCCGCCGTCACCCAGCCCAGCCCGCTATTGCGCAACCACGGCGGCGCCTTGGCGTCGATCGAGGCGGTGCACAGCACATGGGTGTCGCCGAACCGGATCAGCACCGAGCCCTCGGCATGGCGGGTAAAGCCGGTCTCGATGGAAATCTGGCGCAGCTCGTCAGCGCGGCGGCCCGATGGGCGCATGGTGTCTCTCCTTTGGTGCGTTTTTGTATTGGCGTTTTTTGGCGTTTCCGAATTGCGCCGTGTTTAGCGAGCCGAGCGGCAGGCGTCCAGCACCGGCACCGGTGCGCAAGGGTGCGATTGACCGGGCAGGTCCGCGCCATTAGGTCTAGCGTGATGCAACCGTACATGGGATCGGGACCGATGGATGGCCGAATCCGCACCAAGCCTTGATGACCTGAACCTGCGCAGCCGGGCCATCTTCGGACGGCTGGTCGAGACCTATCTGTCAACCGGCGATCCGGTCGGCTCGCGCACACTGGCGCGCGCGATGGATGTCAGCCTGTCGCCCGCGACGATCCGCAATGTGATGCAGGATCTTGAGGAGCTGGGTCTGCTGGGCAGCCCGCACACTTCGGCCGGGCGGGTGCCGACGCAGTTGGGGCTGCGCTTGTTCGTTGATGGTGTTTTGGAAATCGGCGCCGTCTCGCAGGACGAGCGCGAGCAGATCGAGCGCCGCGTCGCCAGCCATGAGGATGACCTCGGTGGCATGCTCGATGATGCGGGCGCGATCCTTTCGGGCCTGTCGCAATGCGCCAGCCTGGTGTTTGCGCCGAAGAACGAAGCGCCGATCCGTCATATCGAGTTCATTTCGCTGTCGCCCGACCGGGCCCTGGCGGTGCTGGTGACCGAGGACGGGGCGGTCGAGAACCGGATCTTTGACTCGCCGCCCGGATTGACCTCGTCGGCCATGCGCGAGGCGGCGAATTTCCTCAACGCCCATCTGCGCGGGCAGACGATCTCCGAGGCGCAGGGGGTTATCGCCCAGCATATCGCGGCCTACCGGACCGAGCTTGATGCGCTCGCCGCCGGGCTGGTCGAGCGCGGCATCGCGTTGTGGAGCGAGGGCGGCGCCGGTGCTGTCGAGCGGCTGATCGTGCGCGGTCGCGGCAATCTGCTGGAGGAGGGCGCGGGCACCGAGGAACTTGAGCGCATGCGCCGGTTGTTCGACGATCTTGAATCCAAGCGCGACCTTGCCCAACTGTTGGACCTGGCGGATGAGGCCGAGGGCGTGCGGGTGTTCATCGGTTCCGAGAACAAACTCTTCTCGCTCTCGGGCTCGTCATTGGTTATCTCGCCCTATACGGATTCGCGGCGCCGCATCATCGGCGCCATCGGCGTGATCGGACCGACCCGGTTGAACTACGGCCGCATCGTCCCGATCGTCGACTACACCGCTCGGTTGGTCGGCAGCATGCTAAGCCGCCAAGCCGGCGACCGGGTGGCGAATGACCCGTTGGGCAAGGATAAACGAGGCGATTGATGGCGGACAAGAAGGCTAACACATTGAACGATGAGGAGGCGGCGCTGGCAGCGGTCCCTGATGGATCTTTCAACATCGAGGATATCATGCCCGGTCTGGCGGAGGAAATCGAGGCTGCCGCTACGGCGGCCGAGGCATCCTTGCAGACGGTCACCCCGGCTGGGGTGATCGCCCAGCTCGAAGCCGATTGTTACGGGCTGAAGGACAAGCTGCTGCGCGCGCTGGCCGAGTCCGAGAATGTCCGCCGCCGGGCTGAACGTGAGCGTAAGGACGCCGAGGCCTACGGCGGCACCAAGCTGGCCCGCGATCTGCTGGGCGTCTACGACAGCCTTGCGCGCACGCTTGAGGCGGCCGACGATACCATGCGTGAGCAGGCGAAGGGCTTCATCGAGGGCGTCGAACTGACCCAGCGTGAGCTGCTGAACGCCTTTTCCAAGCACAAGATCGAGAAGGTTGTCCCGGCGACGGGCGAAAAATTCGACCCGAACCGCCATCAGGCGATGTTCGAGGCGCCGATCCCCGGTGCCGAACCGGGCACGGTAATCGAGGTCATGCAGGCCGGCTTCACCATCGCCGACCGCCTGTTGCGGCCTGCATTGGTTGGCGTTGCCAGAGCGGCGCCAGTGCCCGTGGCGGAGGCGGAATCCGAGGACAACCGCGCCGAGTGACGCCAAAGGTTCAGGGAGCTCCGGCGATGCCGATCACCACCGAGGACCGCCTGCGCGAGATTTATGGCCCGGCGACCGGGCGCGCAGTGTCCAAACAGACCGACCATATCGACCACCACTGCCGCGCCTTCATTGCTGCCAGTCCTTTCCTGCTGATAGCGACGTCGGATGGCACCCACCTTGATGTCTCGCCCAAGGGCGATCTACCCGGCTTTGTCGTGGTCGAGGACGACAAGCACCTTTTGATCCCCGACTGGCCGGGAAATTCGCGCATCGACGGTTTGTGCAACATTCTTGAACATCCCCGGATCGGCCTGATTTTCCTGATCCCGACCGTCCGCGAGACCCTGCGGGTCAACGGCGGCGCCACCATTCACGATGCGCCGGAGTTGCCGGCAAAATGTGCGATCAAGGACCGCTTGCCGCTGACGGTGATTCGGGTCGCCGTCGAGGAGGTGTTCCTGCACTGCGCCAAGTCGCTGCTACGCTCGAAAATGTGGCGACCGGAGACTTGGCCGGACGCCCGCCCAGTCCCCTCAATGGGCGAGATGATCCGCGACCATGCCGGTGGCAACGGGGAAATAGAGAGCGACGACGCGATGATCGCGCGTTACGTCGATGGGCTGGCGGCCGAGGGGCGCAGTTAAGCGGCCCTCACAGGAACAGCCCCAACACCAGCCCGATGGCCGAGCAGGCCAGCACCACATGCCCGCTGTCGATCCACCACAGCGTCTTCGGCCGACCGGCGAAGGCGCAGTTGGTCATGATCCAGGGGGCGACGAAGAACAGGCCAACCCCCAGCCCCCCGACCAGCCCGCCACCGATTCCGCTGACCCCAGCCCCGGCGAAGACGTGCCGCATCAGCCCCGCCGTCAGCACGCTGGCGGCAATGCCGATCACGAAGGGCAACGGCGACTTGTCTGCCTTCATATCGGCCTCGGTCCGGCCCACCGCTGCCATCCAGCGTTTGCCGTTGATCATGTACCAGACCGCGCCCGCGCCAAACCCCGCCGCCGCCGCCAGAAGAACCGCAACCAGTTGCATTTTCCCCTCCTTTGTTTTGCCGCCGCCAATATGCCCGATAATCAGGCGCTCGTCACCACCCGCAACGTCAGATTAATCCGGCCATGTCCAGGCAGCAAATCATCTTCTCCGAACATCACCCGATCGATGCCGTGATAGGCCAGCCGTGCCGCGCCGCCCATCACCACGACATCGCCGGAGTTCAGCACCACGCTCTCGGTCGGGGCTTTCCGGGTCAGGCCGCCGATGCGGAACCGTGCCGGATTGCCCAGCGAAATTGACACCACCGGCGCCGCAAACGCTGCCTCGCCCTCGTCGGCATCGCGGTGCAGGCCCATGCGCGCGCCCTCGCCGTACCAGTTGATCAGGCAGCAGTCCGGATCGCCGGGCCAGCCCGAAACCGTTCGCCACACCGCCAGAACGCAGTCCGGCACCGGCGGCCACGGCGCCCCGGTCTCCGGGTGCCGCGCCGCATAGCGGTACTTGCCGCGCTCGATCACCCAACCCAGCCGCCCAGCCGACGTCATCCGCACGCTCATCGGCTTGCCCCACGGCGTCACCGGCCGCACCAGCGGCGCGGCGCTGACAACGCCACGCAGCGCCGTGATCATGGCTTCCTGAGCCGACCGATCGAGATTCCCCGGCAGTAGCCGGAAGCCGTTGATCTCGCGTTCGTCTATCGGCGTCATGTCGGTTCATCCGTTCATTCGCACGTTGCCCTGCTATGCGCGCCCAGCTATTGTCGTCTGAACGAGCAGAATATGGGGATTTTTCCGCCATGAAACACCGGATTCTTCCGGCACTCGCCATGCTGTTTGCCCTCGGGGCGTGCCTTCCAGGCGGAACCTATGAACTCTCTCCGGTCTTTCTTCCCCTGACGGCGACAACCCAACAGACCGTTGTCGCTGCGGTGATCGATCGGCGACCCTATGTTCTCGATGGCGATGAATCGCCCAGTTTTCTGGGGACCGAGCGTGCCAATTGGGGTGGCGAGAAGAAAATTAAAACCAGTTCGGGGCGCAGTCTCGCCGAGGATCTCAGCGATGCAGTGGTCGAGGCCCTGAGGAACCGAGGTGTCGCCGCCAGCACGCCACAATCCATCAAGGGCGCTGACACGACCGATATGCTGGCCGCTTTTCAGGCTCAAGGCGCCGATCGTTTGCTGATTGTCGAGATCGAGGATTGGCGAACCGATGTCTATACCCGGGTCAAGCTCAGCTGGCGGCTGGAGGCGATCGTCTATGACCGCGCCGGGAACGCCCTGGCTCACAGCAGTTCGCAGGGTGCCAATCCGATCGCCAGCACCAACCTGAAGGCAGATTATTCCGTCATTGCCGTCGAGGAACTATCGAAACAGCTGTCCAACCTGTTGAACGAGCGTGTGATTACTCAGGCTTTGCGCTAGGCAGGCAACAATTTGTTCATCCTCATGGCATCCGGGTGTCGGGTTCTGCCGGGTGGCGCAACTTTGCCGCAAGTTTCGATGTATCTTTCTTGCCCCCACAGTGTTGCAGCCCAGTCCGGCGCTGCCTATATACCCGCCGGGACTACACACTAACTGATATGAAAATGGGATGGCCGCCTGGGGGCCGTTGCGGACCCGGTAGCTGATCGCCAAAGCAAGGAAACAGGCATCATGTCGAAAGTCATCGGAATTGACCTCGGAACCACCAACTCCTGCGTCGCCATCATGGACGGCCCGAAGCCCAAGGTGATCGAGAACTCGGAAGGCGCGCGTACCACGCCGTCGATCGTGGCGTTTACGGCAGATGGCGAGCGTCTGATCGGCCAACCAGCCAAGCGCCAGGCGGTCACCAACCCGGAAAATACCCTGTTCGCCGTCAAGCGCCTGATCGGGCGCCGTCACTCCGATCCGGTGGTGACCAAGGACAAGAAGATGGTCCCGTTCAAGATTGTCGAGGGCAAGAATGGCGACGCCTGGGTCGAGGCTCGCGGCGAAAAACACTCTCCCAGCCAGATCTCAGCCTATATCCTTCAGAAGATGAAGGAAACCGCCGAGCAATATCTCGGCGAAACAGTTACCCAGGCAGTGATTACTGTCCCGGCCTACTTCAACGACAGCCAACGTCAGGCGACCAAGGACGCCGGCAAGATCGCCGGGCTGGAAGTTCTGCGCATCATCAACGAGCCGACCGCGGCGGCGCTCGCCTATGGGCTCGACAAGGAGGGCAGCAGGACCATCGCGGTTTATGACCTTGGTGGCGGCACCTTCGATATTTCGATCCTCGAGATCGATGATGGCCTGTTTGAGGTCAAGTCGACCAATGGCGACACTTTCCTCGGTGGCGAGGATTTCGATATGCGCCTGGTCGAGTATCTGGCCGACGAATTCAAGAAAGAGCAGGGCATGGACCTGCGCACCGACAAGCTGGCCCTGCAGCGGCTGAAGGAAGCCGCCGAGAAGGCCAAGATTGAGCTCTCGACCGGCGCCCAGACCGAGATCAACCTGCCCTACATCACCGCTGATGCCGCAGGACCGAAGCACCTGACGCTGAAGCTGACCCGCGCCAAGCTCGAGAGCCTGGTCGAGGATCTGATCAAGCGCACTATCAAGCCGTGCAAGAGCGCGATCAAGGATGCCGGCGTATCGGTCGCCGACATCGATGAGGTGGTTCTGGTTGGCGGCATGAGCCGGATGCCGAAAGTCATCGAGGCGGTCAAGGCGCTCTTCGGCAAGGAGCCGCATCGCGGCGTCAACCCCGATGAGGTCGTTGCCCTTGGTGCTGCGATCCAAGCCGGTGTGCTGCAGGGCGATGTCAAGGACGTGGTGCTGCTCGACGTGACCCCGCTGTCGCTGGGCATCGAGACGCTGGGTGGCGTCTTCACCCGGCTGATCGACCGCAATACCACCATCCCGACCAAGAAGGCTCAGGTTTTCTCGACCGCCGAGGATAACCAGTCGGCGGTGACGATCCGGGTCTACCAGGGCGAGCGCGAAATGGCGCAGGACAACAAGATGCTGGGTCAGTTCAATCTCGAGGAAATCCCGCCATCGCCGCGTGGTATGCCGCAAATTGAGGTCGCCTTCGACATCGACGCCAACGGCATCGTCAACGTCTCGGCCCGCGACAAAGGCACCAACAAGGAGCAGAAAATCACCATTCAGGCTTCCGGCGGTCTGTCGGATGCCGACATCGAGAGCATGGTCAAGGAAGCCGAGGAGAACGCCGAAACCGACAAGCAGCGCAGGGAACTTGTCGAGGCCCGCAATCAGGCCGAAAGCCTGATCCATGCCACCGAAAAATCAGCCAAGGAACATGGTGACAAGGTTGATGAGGCCACCCGGCAGCTGATCGCCGACGCCGTCACCGACCTGAAATCGGTTATCGACGGCGAGGTCGTGGCGGAGATCAAGGAGAAATCTCAGACTTTGGCCGAAGCGTCGATGAAGCTGGGCGAGGCGATCTACAAGGCCCAGGCCGAGGAAGAAGCCGCCTCGGACCAGGAATCTGACGACGTCAGGCCGACGGACCAGGACGACGATATTGTCGATGCCGAATTCGAGGAAGTCGAGGACGACAAGAGAGCCTGACCTGTGGTCCGACCGGTTGCCATGACCGAAATCTGGGGCGTCGTTCGCGGCGCCCCAAAGCTTGTCCGGCATTCGGTATGCGCGGCGCCAACTCGAAATCCGCTTATGGCGCTGCGGCGCATGACAGGTTATGTCGGGACACAACAAAGCAAACCCGGCGTTCTCCAGGCGCTGCCCGGAGCTGGGCGATGCGGAGACACGACGACCCTTAGACCGATGGATGTGAGCGTTTTTTATGGCGAAGCGTGACTTTTACGAGGTGCTCGGAGTTTCTCGCGGCGCTTCCGCCGAGGAGATCAAGAAGGCCTATCGCCAGAAGGCCAAGGAACTCCATCCAGACCGTAACAAGGACAAGCCCGATACCGAGGCCCAGTTCAAGGAGGTGAACGAGGCCAACGACATTCTAAAGGATCCGGAGAAAAAAGCCGCCTACGATCAGTTCGGCCATGCGGCCTTCGAGGGCGGCCCGCGCAGGCCGGGCGCACAGGGCGGCCCGGATTTCTCCAGCGCCTTCTCCGATGTGTTCGAGGATCTGTTCGGCGATTTCATGGGCGGCACCCGTGGCCAAGGCGGACGTGGCCGCGGTGGTGTCAGCCGGGGCGCCGATTTGCGCTACAATCTGCGCATATCGCTCGAGGACGCCTTTACCGGCAAGCCGGCTGCCATCTCGGTGCCTGGCTCGGTCAAATGCGAACTTTGCTCGGGCACTGGCGCCGAGGGCGGCTCCCGGCCGCAGACCTGTCCGACCTGCGCCGGTCGTGGCAAGGTCCGGGCGCAGCAGGGCTTCTTCACCATCGAGCGAACTTGCCCGACCTGCTCGGGTCGTGGCCAGATTATCAAGAATGTCTGCGCGCTTTGCGGCGGTCAGGGTGCCACGCGCAAGGACCGGGCGCTCAACGTCTCGATCCCACCGGGGGTCGAGACCGGCACTCGCATCCGCCTCGCTGGCGAGGGCGAGGCCGGCGCGCAGGGCGGTCCACCAGGCGATCTCTACATATTCATCGACGTGGCAGCGCACGAGATATTCGAGCGCGAAGGGCTGAACCTGCACTGCCGTATCCCGGTTCCGATGACCACTGCGGCCCTCGGCGGCGAGATCGATGCGCCACTGCTCGACGGCGGGCGGACCAGGGTCAAGGTGCCTGCTGGAATCCAGACCGGCAAGCAACTGCGCCTGCGCGGCAAGGGCATGCCAGCCCTTCAGCGCCCCGGCCAGCAGGGCGACCTTTACATCGAGCTGATGGTCGAGACCCCAGTCAACCTGACCACACGGCAGAAAGAGCTTCTGCGCGAGTTCGAACAGGAGAAGGCCGACAACAGCCCGGAGAGCCAGAACTTCTTCACCAAGGTCAAGAGCTTCTGGGATAGCATGACGGGCTGAGGCCGGCCATTATTTGACCGGCCCGCCGCCGGGCATCTCAGAGTGCGTTCACCTTGATCTTCTTCGCGGTCTGTTTCTCCTCCGCCACCTTCGGCACGGTGATTTTCAGCACACCGTTCGAGAAGTCCGCCGCCACGCCATCGCCCTTGGCATCCACGGGCAGGCGGAAAGTTCGCTGGAAACGGCCATATTCGCGCTCGGAGAAGAAATAGCCCTCGCCTTCCTCCTTGCGCTCGCTGTGTTTCTCGCCCTTTACCGTCAGTACTCCGTCGTGCAGCGAAACGTCGATATCCTTTTCGGTGACGCCGGGCAGTTCCATGGTGATCTCGTACTGGGCGCTCGACGATTTGGCGTCGGCGCGAGGCGCGAACCAGTCGGCAACGCGCTCGCTTATATTTCGGAACGGCTCGTAGAAACCTGGCCACCAAGCCGGCGAGTTGGTTTTCTCGACCATCATCAACCTCCATGTGGATTGTGTTCGTCTATCTGGCAGTTATCTCCCAGACCGACGCGGCGGACATTGACTCCGATCAACTTGCGAAGCCGAAAACCTTCCCTTTTCCCACTCCGCCGGGACTGTTAATCAGAGCGACAGTTAGGGGAGACCGAGCATGACCAACCAAAATCCACTCGCCGTCGCCGTCACCGGTATCTCTGGCCGCATGGGGCAGATGCTGGTGAAAGCCATTGCCGAGCGGCACGATGCCGTTCTGGCCGGCGCCACGGAACGCTCAGGACACCCCTGGGTTGGCCACGATCTGGGCGAGGCTATGGGTGGCGCCGCCAACGGCATCACCGTCTCGGACGACCCGCTGGCGGTTTTTGCCGGGGTTCGCGCGGTGCTTGATTTCACCACGCCAGATGCCACCGTCGCCCATGCCGAGATCGCCGCACAGGCCCGTCTGGTGCATGTCATCGGCACCACCGGTCTCGGCGATGGCGACCTGGCGCGCCTTTCAGCCGCCGCCCGCCATGCGACCGTGATCCGGGCCGGGAACATGTCGCTGGGGGTGAACCTGCTGACCGTTCTGACCCGCAAGGTGGCCGAGGCGCTGGACCCAGATTTCGACATCGAGATCGTCGAGATGCACCACCACCACAAAGTCGATGCCCCCTCCGGCACCGCGCTGATGCTGGGCGAGGCGGCGGCCGAGGGGCGTGGGGTAGCGCTGCGCGACACCGCCGACCGGGGCCGCGACGGCCAAACCGGAGCACGCAAGCGGGGCAACATCGGTTTCGCGGCGCTGCGTGGCGGCGATGTAGTCGGCGAGCACGACGTAATTTTCGCCGGTATGGGCGAGCGCATCGTTCTGCGCCACATCGCCACCGACCGGATGATTTTCGCGCGGGGAGCGGTCAAGGCGGCGCTGTGGGGCCAAAGCCGCAAACCCGGCGAATACAGCATGATCGACGTTCTGGGTCTAAACTGACGCTACCACTCGGCGCGGCACACCCCCTCTTCCCGCTTGGGGGGAGGGTTGGGGAGGGGGCCGCGCGCTCCGCGAACAAGGACCACCGATGCTCGACGCGCAAAAAACAACCCTGCACCTGGTCAAGCTCTCGGTCGGCACCATTTCGGTCGAGGACCAGCTTGAATGGCAGTCGCAGCGCAGCGCCGAACGGCTCGCCGCCGGGCTCGACCCACGACCGCGCCATGTTACCCGGATGTGGCCGAAACGCGCTGGCGAACTGCTGAACGGCGGCTCGCTCTATTGGGTGATTCGTGGCATCATCAGGGTGCGCCAACGCATCGCTGCGCTGGACGAGGTCATCGGCGAGGATGGCATCCGCCGTTGCGCTATTGTCTTCGAGCCGCCGCTGATCCCAACCGCCCCGCGCCCACGCCGCGCCTTCCAGGGCTGGCGTTATCTCAACGAAGCCGACGCCCCGCCGGACATCGGCACCGCCCCCGGTGACGAACCCGACTTGCCGCCGGGCATGCGCGAGGCGCTGACACGGTTTGGCGTGTTGCGGGGGTAGCGGGCCGGCCGGAATCGATGATTTCGAACGATCAGAGAGTACCCCACACTGGCCCGACTCCGGAATCGTTTGACAAATCCCGAGATGGAGCAAAGCTGCCAGCATGTTTGTCGTACACTACGATCCCCTGCTGGTGCTTGCCGCGATCCTGGTGGCGGTGATGGCGTCGTTCACCGGTTTGCGGCTTGCCAGCGGCTTGTCGCAACTGGCACCGGCCCGGCGCAAGGGCCAGATCGCGATGGCCGCGGTGGCGCTGGGCGGCGGCATCTGGTCGACCCATTTCGTCGCAATGTTGGCGCTGAGGTTGCCGGTACCGGTGTTCTATGATGCGCTGACGACGCTGGTTTCGGCGTTGATCGCCATCCTTTTGACTGGCGCTGCGCTGCTGCTGCTGCATTTCGGGCATCGGACGACGCGGCGGGTGATTGGGGCCGGGGTCCTGATGGGCGCCGGTATCGTCACCATGCATTACACCGGAATGGTGGGAATCGAGGGTTGCGGTACGGTCTATGGTGTCTCGGGTTATGTTGTCTCGACGTTGTTGGCCATTGGGTTGAGCATTGCAGCACTGCGGCTTGCCTATGGGCGCCGGACGTTGCGGGCGCTGATTCTGGGCGCCTGCGCCTATGGCGGCGGCATCGTGGCGATGCATTTCTCGGCGATGTACTGGACCGGGTTTGTCCGGCTGGAGGCGCTGTCGCTGAGCGCTCCGGTGATCTCGAACGACTATCTGGCGCTGATTGTCGCGCTGGCTACCTTCGTGTTGTGCGGCGCGTTCCTGCTGACCTCGGCGACGGCTGGAATGCCGGACGCGGCCGCCATCTTGCCCATTGTGCCCGCAGCGCCCACCATCGGGCGCCAGCTAAAGTCGCCGATCCGCACGGCGCGGCTTCCCTACGAGCGCGATGGCAAGACGTTCTTCGTTGCCGCGAGCGAGGTTCTGGCGGCGCGGGCCGGCGGCCACTACACAACCTTGTACCGGGGGGATGAGGAACTTTTTTGCCCGTGGCCGATCTCGCGGTTGGAAGAGGAGCTCGACGCCGCCCCGTTCCTGCGGACCCATCGCAGTTACATCGTCAATCTGGACTTTGTGCGCGGGTTCGAGAGGCGCAAGGATCAAGGGGTTTGCCTGTTCGATCTAGGGGCGGCGATCCAGGAGGCCCCGGTCAGCCGGACCAATCTGGCCCAGACCCGCGCCTTGCTCCGGCTCTGATTGCGCCGTCATTCGTGCAGGTCATTCGCCGTTCGTGCGTGTGGGCGGAAGATCGGGCCTAAGCATTTCAGACCTGCCCGGTATCCAGACAAGTATTGCCCAAAGAGACAGAGCCACCGCATCCAGCGGGTGGCCGGGGAGGAGATACAGCCGTGATCCCAGGACAATTCGAATACCATCGGCCAGCCAGCTTGGCCGAGGCAACCGGACTGCTGACCGAACTTGGTGATGATGCGAGGGTACTGGCTGGCGGGCACAGCCTGATCCCGATGATGAAGCTGCGCATGGCCGCGCCATCGCATCTGGTCGATCTGCAGGACATTACCGAACTTAAGGGCATCGCCCGTGATGGCGGCGAGATCGTCATCGGCGCGATGACCACCCAGCACGACCTGATCGCCAGCGCCGAGCTTGGCGCCGCAATCCCCTTGATCCGTGAGGCGGCCCTGCTGATCGCCGATCCGCAGGTGCGCTATGTCGGCACCATCGGCGGTAATGTCGCCAATGGCGATCCGGGCAACGACATGCCGGGTCTGATGCAGTGCCTGGGCGCGCGCTACGAGCTGGATGGGCCGAATGGCCGCCGCAGCGTTGCGGCGCGGGATTTCTATGAAAGCGCCTATGTGACCGCCGCTGCCGATGACGAGATTCTGAGCCGGATCTGCATCCCGGTTCCGGCACCCGGCCACGGCTATGCCTACGAAAAACTGAAACGCAAGATCGGCGATTACGCCACTGCGGCGGCGGCGGTTCTGCTGACCGTCTCGGGCGGGCGCTGCGATAGTGCATCGGTGGCGATGACCAATCTGTCGGACACGCCAGTGTTTGCCGCAGAGGCGGGGGCGACCCTGGCAGGCTCGGACCTGGGCAGCGCCGCAGTAGACGCTGCGGTGGCGGCGGCGTTGGCGGCCATCAACCCCGGCGAGGACAATCGCGGCCCGGTCGCGTTCAAGCAGCATGTGGCCGGCGTGATCTTGCGGCGCGCCATTGCTCGTGCCACCGACCGCGCGCAGTGAGGGAGAGCAAAATGGCAAAGATGCATGTGAAAATGACCGTCAACGGCAAACCGGTCGAGGCGTTGGCCGAACCACGGACGCTGTTGATCCACTTTCTGCGCGAGGAGCTTAGCCTGACCGGCCCGCATATCGGTTGCGAAACCTCGCATTGCGGCGCCTGCACTGTCGATCTCGACGGCAAGTCGGTGAAATCCTGCACGTTGTTTGTCGGCCAGGCAAATGGCGCTGATATCACCACCATCGAAGGCATCGCCAATGCCGATGGGAGCTTGCATGTGCTGCAGGAGATGTTCCGCGAGCATCATGGGTTGCAATGCGGTTTCTGCACCCCAGGCATGATCACGCGGGCAAGGCGGCTCTTGGCCGAAAATCCGAACCCGACCGAAGCCGAAGTGCGCTTCGGCATCTCCGGCAATCTGTGCCGCTGCACGGGGTACCAGAACATCGTCAAGGCGATCATGGCGGCGGCGGCAATGCTGAACGCCCAGAAGGAGGCCGCGGAATGAACGACCAGACCCCCACTGCCGTCGAGCGTGCCGAAAAGCTTCAGGGCCTCGGCAGCACCCGCAAGCGCGTCGAGGATGCGCGCTTTACCCAAGGCAAGGGCAACTATGTCGATGACATCAAGATGCCCGGCATGTTGTTCGGCGACTTCGTGCGCTCGCCTTATGCCCATGCCCGGGTCATCTCGATCAACGCCGATGCCGCCAAGGCGCTGCCTGGCGTTGTCGCGGTGCTGACGGCGGCCGATCTGGCGCCGCTTGGGCTGCACTGGATGCCGACGCTGGCTGGCGACAAGCAGATGGTTCTGGCCGATGGCAAGGTACTGTTCCAAGCCCAGGAGGTCGCCTTCGTGGTGGCCACCGATCGCTATATCGCGGCGGATGCGGTGGAACTGGTCGAGGTTGAATACGAGGAACTGCCGGTCGTCACCAACCCGTTCAAGGCAATGGAGCCGGACGCCCCGGTTCTGCGCGAGGACCTGGCCGGACAGACCGAGGGTGCGCATGGGCCGCGCAGACACCACAACCACATCTTCACCTGGGAGCAGGGCGATCAGGACGCGACCGAAAAGGTTATCGCTGGCGCCGAAGTGGTGGCCGAAGAGATGATCTATTATCATCGCTGCCACCCATGCCCGCTGGAGACCTGCGGCTGTGTCGCCTCGATGGACAAGATCAACGGCAAGCTGACGGTTTGGGGTACGTTTCAGGCGCCCCATGCAGTGCGCACCGTGGCGTCGCTGATTTCCGGTATCGCCGAGCATAATATTCGCATCGTTTCCCCGGATATCGGCGGCGGCTTCGGCAACAAGGTTGGGGTTTATCCTGGCTATATCTGTTCCATCGTCGCCTCGATTGTCACTGGCGTTCCGGTGAAATGGGTCGAGGACCGGATGGAGAACCTGATGGCCACGGCGTTTGCCCGGGACTACTGGATGCAGGGCAAGATTGCGGCGACCTCGGATGGCAAGATCACCGGCTTGTGGTGTCACACCACCGCTGACCATGGCGGTTTCGACGCCTGCGCCGACCCGACCAAGTTCCCGGCCGGGTTCATGAGCATCTGCACCGGGTCCTATGACATCCCGGTCGCCTATCTGGCCGTGGATGGCGTCTATACCAACAAGGCGCCGGGCGGCGTTGCCTATCGTTGTTCGTTCCGGGTGACCGAGGCGAGC
Source organism: Thermohalobaculum sp. (assembly GCA_035527255.1). Classification (GTDB taxonomy): domain Bacteria; phylum Pseudomonadota; class Alphaproteobacteria; order Rhodobacterales; family Rhodobacteraceae; genus Thermohalobaculum. The sequence goes on from DATLAW010000283.1 coordinate 21,443, forward strand.
TATTTCATCGAGCGGATGATTGAGGTGCTGGCGACCAAGCTGGGTATGGACCCGATCGAGTTGAGGATGAAGAACTTCATCCGCAAGGAGCAGTTCCCGTATCAGTCGGCGCTGGGCTGGGAGTATGATTCCGGCGACTATCACACGGCGATGGAGAAGGTGCGGGTGGCGGTCGATTATGACGGCCTGCGCCGGGAGCAGGCCGAGCGGGTAGCGGCGTTCAAACGCGGCGAGACCCGCAAGCTGATGGGGATCGGGGTTGCGTTCTTCACCGAGATCGTCGGCGCCGGGCCAGTAAAGAATTGCGATATTCTGGGTCTGGGCATGTTCGACAGTTGCGAAATCCGGATCCATCCCACCGGGTCGGCCATTGCCCGGCTGGGCACCATCAGCCAAGGACAGGGGCACGCCACAACCTTCGCCCAGATCTTGGCCACCGAGATCGGCATCCCCGCCGACATGATCACCGTCGAGGAAGGGGACACCGACACGGCGCCCTATGGGCTGGGGACCTATGGTTCGCGCTCGACGCCTGTTGCGGGGGCTGCAACGGCGATGGCGGGACGGAAAATCCGGGCCAAGGCCCAGATGATCGCGGCCTATCTGCTGGAGGTTCATGACGATGATCTGGCGTGGGATGTGGATCGCTTCGTGGTCAAGGGCGCGCCGGAGCGGTTCAAGACCATGGCCGAGTTGGCCTTCGCGTCGTACAATCAGGCGATCCCGGGGCTTGAGCCGGGTCTGGAGGCGGTCAGCTACTACGACCCGCCGAACATGACCTATCCGTTTGGGGCCTATGTCTCGGTGATGGACATCGATGTCGATACCGGCGAGGCGGATATCCGGCGTTTCTATGCGCTGGATGACTGTGGCACTCGGATCAACCCGATGATCATCGAGGGCCAGGTCCATGGCGGGCTGACCGAGGCGGTGGCCATCGTACTGGGCCAGGAGATCGCCTATGACGAGGACGGTAACGTCAAGACTGGCTCGCTGATGGACTTCTTCATGCCGACCGCCGTCGAGGCCCCTGCGTATGAGACCGACTGGACCACGACCCCATCGCCGCATCACCCGATCGGCGCCAAGGGGGTTGGCGAGAGCCCGAATGTCGGCGGTGTCTCGTGCCTGTCCAACGCGGTGAATGATGCGTTTCGGCCGTTTGGCCATGTCCACGCCCATATGCCGCATGACCATTGGCGGATCTGGACCATCGCCAACGGATTGGGGCTGCATGGTTGAGCCGGTTGCCGGACCCCCTCCCTGTCCCTCCCCCTTTCCTGGGGAGGGGACGCCAGCACCGGCGGTGTGATCGATGACCTATCAAAGTTTGCAGAAAGACCTGTCGGGCACCGGCTATGTCGCCTCGGATCAGCTGGCGATGGCGCTGCATCTGTCGTTGTCGTTGGGCCGGCCGCTGTTGCTGGAGGGCGAGGCGGGGGTAGGCAAGACCGAGATCGCCCGAGCCATGGCCGAGGTCTTGGGCGCCCGGCTGATCCGGCTGCAATGCTATGAGGGGCTGGACGCGGCGCAGGCGATTTATGAGTGGAATTATCAGCGCCAATTGCTGGCGATCCGCGCCCATGAGGGCGAGGATGCGAACCTGGTCGAGGAGCGGCTGTTCAGCGAGAAATACCTGCTGCGCCGGCCGCTGCTGGAAGCGATCAGCCAACCGGAGTCGCCGGTTCTGCTGATCGACGAGGTCGACCGGGCCGACGAGGAATTCGAGGCTTATCTCCTTGAGATTCTTTCCGATTTTCAGATAACGGTGCCGGAGCTCGGCACCATTTCGGCGACTAGCCGTCCGCATGTGATCCTGACCTCGAACGGTACCCGCGAGCTGTCCGACGCGCTGCGGCGGCGCTGTCTTTATAGCTATGTCGAGTTTCCCGACCGGGCCACCGAGCTGGCGATCATCGGCCATCGCTGCCCAGGATTGGAGGATCGGCTGGCGGCGCAGATCGTCGGTGTCGTTCAGGCGCTGCGGCGTGAGGAGTTGGAGAAGAAACCCGGCGTGGCCGAGATGCTGGATTGGGCGGTGGCGTTGATGGGGTTGGGTGTCAACGACCTGGCCGACGACCCTGTAGCGGTGCAGGCAACGCTGATCTGCCTGTTGAAAACGCGGGCCGATCAGGCCGCCGTGCCGCGCGAGGTTGCCGCCCGGATCATCGGGGCGGCCGCCTGATGCCGACAACCCGCTTTGTCGAGCGTGCCTCGGGTCCAGCGGAACGGCTGGCCGGTTTCATGGCCCATCTTAGGCTGAACGGCATCAATGCCGGGCCGCAGGAAACCGGTCTGGCGCTTGCGGCACTGAACGCCGTTGATGCCGTGAACCCGCAGGAAGTCAGGTTCGCGCTCAAGTCCCTGCTCGCCACCGGCAGCGACAACTGGAGCCGCTTTGACGCGCTGTTTGATGCATACTGGTATAATGCCGGACGCGAGCGGGCCGGGACCGCGCCTGCCGCGCACAAGCAAGCCTCGCGACGCCCGGCGATCTGGACCAGCGAAACGGGTGACGGGCAGGAGCAGGCCGCCAAAGCGAACCTGCCGGCATCGGCGGCTGACGATGGTGATGACGACGCGACCGCCTCAGGCGAAGGCACCGGCCGACTGATCGCAACCCGGACCAAGGCCCTGTTGCGCCGCGACCTGCGCGAATTGACCGATCCTGCGGAGCTTGCCGAAGCCGCAAGGATTGCCGAGCGCCTGGCCCGCGCCATTCGCGACCGCCGCTCGCGCCGCCGCCGGGCCGCCCGGCGTGGCAATACGCTGGATTTTCGCCGCATTGCCCGGCGCAGCCTTGCGCGCGGTGGCGAGCCGATCGACCTGCTGCGTCGCCGCCGCCCGGAACGGCCAATGCGGATTGTCGCGATCCTTGATGTTTCCGGCTCGATGGAGATCTACGCCAAGGTTTTCATTGCCTTTCTGAAGGGCCTGATCGGGGCCGATCTGAAAGCCGATTCCTATCTGTTCCATACTCGGTTGGCCCGGGTCACTGAAGCGCTGCGCGACCCGGATTCGCTGCGTGCGGCGGCGCGTCTGTCGTTGATGGTGCAGGGCTTTGGCGGTGGGACCCGGATTGCCGGATCGTTGGTGCGCTTCAATGACGCTCATGCTAAAGGCTCGGTCAGCGGGCGCACCGTCGTGGTGATCCTGTCCGACGGCTACGATACCGACCCGCCAGAGGCGCTGGCGCATGAGCTTTCCCGGCTGGCGCGCCGGGCCCGGCGCATTGTCTGGCTGAACCCGCTGAAGGGCTGGCGTGACTACGCGCCGGTCGCCCGGGGCATGGCGGCGGCGCTGCCTTATATCGACGCTCATCTACCGGCCAATACCCTGGCCAGCCTTGCCGCCCTTGAGGCGGAATTCGAAAGCCTGTGACCATGCCGCGTTTCGATATCTTCGAGAAGATCGCCGAGCAGCGGGCAACCGGCCGACCGTTCGCCGTGGTGACGGTGATCCGCACCGCCGATGCAACCTCGGCCAAGGCCGGGGCCAAGGCGCTGGTGACCGGGGCCGGCGAGATTGTTGGCCATGTCGGTGGCGGGTGCGTCCAGGGTGCGGTGCGCGATGCTGCCACCAAGGCGCTGAAATCCAATGCGGTTGCGACGATCCGGGTTAAGCCAGCCGGGGATGTGGTCTCGGCATTCGACACCGACGGAACCCCGCTGCACAAATCCGGCTGCCCGTCCGGCGGTACCATCGAATTGCTGATCGAGCCGTATTCGCAGCCCCCGGTCGTTGTCGTCTCCGGGGCCTCGCCGGTTGCCGTGGCGATTGGGCGGATCGCCCATGTCACTGGCTACCGGGTTCTCCATGTGGCCCTGGCCGAGGATCACGGCCTGATCCCCGATGCGACCAGAGTCGTGGAGGGTTATGATCTGGTGCCGCTCGACCTGACGGAGCAGGATTTCGTTATCGTCGCGGCGCAAGGCAAGCGCGATCTCGACGCGCTGCGCGCAGCGCTACTATCGCCCGCCGCCTATGTGGCGATGGTTGCAAGTGGCCGGAAGGCCCAAGCGTTGCTCGACCGCCTCCGCGCCGAGAAGATCGCTGAGGCGCTGCTGGCCCGGCTGAAGTCCCCGGCTGGCCTTGATCTGGGCGGCATCGACCCGGAGGAGATCGCGATCTCGGTAATCGCGGAGATTGTGCAGACCCGAAACCGCCGGGCCCATCTGGCGGAGGCAAGCCGTTTATAGGGAATTGTCCTGCCTTCTGACGTAGAACTTAGCCCTTATACCCGCCCATTTTGCAGATCAGTCGCCACTCCGCCTCGGCGACTGGAACGACCGACAGACGAGACTGGCGGACCAGCGCCAGTTCCGACAGGCGCGGCTCGGCCTTGACCTCGGCCAGCGTTACCGGGCGGGGAAACGGCGCCACGGCTTTGATATCCACGCATTCCCAACGCGGATCGTCGGTCGTCGTATCGGGATGCGCCAGCGCGCAAACTTCGACCACGCCGACGATCTGTTTCTCATCGACCGAGTGGTAAAAAAATCCGAGGTCGCCCAGCTTCATCTCGCGCATGTTGTTGCGGGCCTGGTAGTTGCGCACCCCGTCCCACTGCTCGCCCTTGGCGCCGCGTGCGACCTGATCATTCCAACCCCAGGTGTTCGGTTCCGACTTGAACAGCCAATAGGCCATGGTGCTCCACTCCTTCA
>DATLAW010000284.1:0-18237 GCA_035527255.1 Thermohalobaculum sp.
CTCGTCTGTAACAGGCGGACGGCTTCTTCCTTGAAGGCCCGATCAAACCGCCGGCCCTTGTTCCCATTCTGCTTCGACATTTGCACCTCCTGCGATCAAAATCCTATCGCAGGACGTCTCCACTTTCGTCAGCAGGGTCCAGCGCAGCAACCTTACCACCCAGTGGAACAAACATCCGTGGCGGCTGTGGGGCGGCTGCGCTAGTGTCGCGCTGCAATTTGCTGGAGGGGCATATCATGGATTACAAACTACTCGGCCGCACCGGGATCAAGGTCTCGCAGCTTTGTTTTGGCACCATGTCCTTTGGCGGCGATGCCGATGAGGCAACTTCGGAGGCCATGTATGCCGCATGCCGTGGGCGTGGCATCAACTTTTTCGACTGCGCCGACGGCTATTCTAAGGGCAAGGCCGAAGCGATTTTAGGCCGCCTGATGGCGCATGAGCGCGACGATCTGATCATCACCACCAAATGCTTCAACCCGATGGGTCCGGACATCAACGCCTCGGGCGGCAACCGGCGCCACATCATGCGTGCCGTCGAGGCCTCGCTGAAACGCCTCGGCACCGACCGGGTCGAGGTGCTGTTCATGCACCGCTGGGACACGACCGTGCCGCTGGAGGAGACCCTGCGCGCCTTGGAGGACCTGGTCCGCGATGGCAAGGTGCTGCATCTCGGCGCCTCGAACTACTCCGCCTGGCAGATCGCCAAGGGCCTGGGCATCTCCGAGCGGCGCGTGTGGGCGCGGTTCGACGTGATCCAGCCGATGTACAGCCTGGTCAAGCGCCAGGTCGAGAGCGAAATCCTGCCATTGGCCCGCGCCGAGGGGTTGGGTGTGATCACCTACAGCCCGGTCGGCGGCGGCTTGCTATCGGGCAAATACGGCCCCGACAAGCGGCCTGAGGCTGGGCGGCTGATGACCAACAAGGAATACACCGCCCGCTACGGCGAGGATTGGGTGTTCGAGACGGCGGGCAAGTTTGCCGCCCTCGCCGCCCAGCGCGGCCACCACCCGGTCAGCCTGGCGGTGGCCTGGGCGGCGGCCAACCCCGACGTCACCTGCCCGATCATCGGCGCCCGCGACCTGACCCAACTGGGGCCATCGCTGGAGGCGCTGAAGATAGAAATGACGCCGGAGTTGAGGGCTGAAATCTCGTCGCTTGGCCGCACGCCACCGCCTGCAACGGATCGGTTGGAGGAAGCACGCTAGTAGATCGAATCCGACATTCCGATCCCGGAATATCGACTCGAACCACTATCTATCTCTTTGTGATGGCGCAACTTTTCTCGACCAAAGGCCCGGCTTTCGCCGGAACCTTCCGTCTCGGTCGAACCACTAGGACGGGTCAGACTTACTTTACCCTGACGGTGCCGCCTGCCCGCCCAATCTCCGCGCCCAAGGTAGACGCGTCGGGAACGAGGTAGACGATCAAACTCTCCTGGCGCCCGCGCACATCGATCTCCCGGGTCTCGAACAGCTCCCCCGGCACGCCAGCGGCTTGCATCACGGCCTGCGAGGCCACGAGTTGTACGCCGAAGGCCTTGGTCGCCGCCTCGAGGCGGCTGGCGGTGTTCACGACATCGCCGACCGCGGTCAGGCCGCTGGTCTCACCGTAACCCATATTGCCGACGATCGCCTGGCCGCCATGCAGCCCGATGCCCATCCGCAGAGGCTCAGGCAGATCATGCTCGAGCCCCTGGTTGAGCTTGGCCAGCGCGTCCGCCATATTGCGTGCTGCCGCCAGCGCCGCTCGGCTCGCCTCACCCGGCCCAGTATCGAGCCCGAACAGCGCCATCACGCCATCGCCGACAAACTTGTCGACATAGCCGCCCGCCTTGGTGATCGCTGGACCCATGGCGGCGAAATAGCGGTTGAGCAGGAACACCACGTCATAGGGCAGCCTCTGCTCCGAGAGTGCGGTAAAGCCACGCAGATCAGCGAACAGCACCACGATTTCCCGTTCCTGGCCTTGGTGATAGTCCGCCCCCCGCCCGATGACGCGCGTCGTGGTTGCCGGTGCCAGTAGCGGCACTACCGTGCAGTCCTGGACCGGCCTGACCTGACAGGCCAGACGCACGTTGTCGGCGGCTCCGATGCGGGCCAACACTTTTGCCTCCTCGGCACTTGGTGCCGGCAACTCCGCCAACCCCGGCCCGACGCTGACCCGGCAGGTCGAGCAACGCCCGCGACCGCCACAGACCGAGGCATGAGGGATCCGGTGCTGGCGGCTGGCTTCCAGAACCGACGTCCCCTTTAGAACCATCACCCGCTCGCCGCCCGGATAGGAGACCTGAACCAAGCCAAGGCGGCGGCGAAGCTGGTGGCGCAACGGGCGCAGCAGCACAGTGATCAGCAGCAGGCCCGCAGCAACCGTCAGGAACCAGTTCTCGAGCCAACTGAGAAAGGCAAATTGGTCATTGCCGGTCTTCTTGGTCTCGACCATGAGCTGCTCGAGCCAACCCGGGTCGGCCGCCAGGTGGAGGATATCACGGCCAGCAACCCAGATGCCGGCAAGCGCCGCCGCCGGCAGCAGCAAGGCAGCGGACAAGGCAAGCCATTGCAATCGCCGATAGCCCGGCTTCAGGCGAAGCCACTGATGCAGGCCGATCACGCCGTGGCCCCAGACGATTAAAAGCAGGGCCATTTGCTTGTATATCAATACCGGTGCCAGCACGAAAAAGGTAGCAAGTTCCGCCGTATAAGTATCCTCTTGCCCGTAGAGTTCGTGCGCCAGGCGGGTGTTGAACATGTGAGCGAAAAGCAAAATCGGGATCGAGAGCCCAAGCACCAGCTGACTCCAGTCGACCGCGCTCAGGCGAAACGAGCGCCTCTGATATATTGCCCAGAGCGCCAGCAGCATATGGACGAGGAGCGCGCCATAGAGCACCAGGGCGCCGACTGGGGTGCGCCAGATCAGGAGAAACCAAGCGCGTCCAGCCTCTAGCGCCTCCAGGGATATCAGGCCGAGCGCGTGGTTGAGCAGATGGGTCAGGACGAAGGTGAAGAGCACCATACCGCTGGCCAGCCGGATCCGCCTAGTCATGGTTTGGCCCTCCAAAGTCGCACGGGCGCTGCGATCCCGGCCCGCAAAACGATCAAGGCTTTGGCTCAGGCGTCGCAACTCGGGATCGAGACAGGTCTCATTGTTTGAGCTTTGCGCATCACCAGATCACGGGCAAGGCCTGTGGCATCATCCTGCGGCTGATGACCGACCGGGAAAACACCGCGCTAAGGCGGAGACTGGATATTTGAGTCGGCGGGCAAATTCGCCTCCTTCAGTGCCTTGATTTCGGCCCGGGCCAGTTCGTCGGCGCGCTCGTTTTGCTCATGGCCGGCATGGCCTTTGATCCAGGCCCATTTAACCTGATGGCGGGCCTGCGCCGCATCAAGGCGCTGCCACAGATCCACATTCTTCACCGGCTTTTTCGCCGCGGTCTTCCAACCGTTTCGTTTCCAAGCATTGATCCAGCCGGTGATGCCATCCATCAAATACTTCGAATCCGTGACCACCGTGACAGCACTCGGTCGCTCCAGGATCTCCAGCGCGGCGATGGCGGCCATCATCTCCATGCGATTGTTGGTGGTCTCGGGCTCGCCGCCACCAAGGTCACGCGCCTTTAGCAACGTCGTGCCCTCCCAGGCCTCCATAACCACGCCCCAGCCGCCGGGACCGGGATTGCCGGAGCAGGCGCCGTCGGTATACGCGAATATCTCGGCCGCCATCTTCAAGTGCTCCGCCGAGCCAGGATATGCATCATGCCGCCCTCGCTGCCGTCGTAACCGACCCCCGGATTGACGGTGATTTCCACGACCGGAAAACCCGCGTCGCGCAGCAGGGCTTCGATCTCGGCTTGGCCGAAAAAGGTATAGCGCCGGCCCAACTTGTCCCGGCTCTCGCCGGCGCCCTCTTTCAGTCCCAAGTAAAGCCAGCCCTCTGGCACCAGCGCCCGGTGCAACCGCGCCAGATGACCCTGCATGGCGTCGCGGGTGTCGTGCAGCAGGCAGAACGAAGCCCAGATACCGCCATGCAGGCCATCGTCATCCAGCCCGTCGAACTGCACGACCCGGACCTCGATGCCGTAGCGCTGCTGGGCTTCAGCCGCGAGGCCTGCCGAGCCGTCGAGTGCGCTGACCCGGAATCCACGCCCGCCCAGCGCATGTGCCGCCCAACCCGAACCGCAGCCAAAATCCAGCACCGAAGTTCCAGGCGTCAGCCGCGCGACAAACCGCGTCAGCCAAATCGGTTCTTCTGGTTCAGAAGAATATGTGGCATAGGCCGCGGCCTCGCCGTCGTAGAACGCCAGTGTCTCGCTATCGCCGGTCAAATTGCACCGCCTATCACGACGCCTCGCGCAGGACGCGCGGTACCTTGAAACTGACATTCTCCTCGGCGGTGACGACCTGTTCGGTGGTCACGTCATAGCGCTCGCGGAACGCCGCGATCACCTGGTCGACCAGCACTTCCGGTGCGCTTGCGCCAGCAGTCAGACCCACCGTCTTGGCGCCTTCAATCGAACGCCAGTCAATATCGGCGGCGGTTTGCACCAGCATGGCGTAGGGACACCCGGCAGCGCTACCAACCTCGACCAGACGTTTCGAGTTAGACGAATTAGGTGCGCCGACCACCAGCAGCGCCTCGATCAGCGGCGCCATCGCCTTCACCGCCGCTTGGCGATTGGTGGTGGCGTAGCAGATATCCTTCTTCTGCGGGCCGATGATCTTGGGGAACCGCGCCGCCAACGCGGCAACGATATCGGCGGTGTCATCGACTGAAAGCGTGGTCTGGGTGATATAGGCGACCCGGTCTGGGTCGCGCGGCATGATCCGCCCGACATCAACAACGGTTTCGACCAGGATCACCTCGCCGGACGGAAGCTGGCCCATGGTCCCGACCGTCTCTGGATGGCCGGAATGGCCGATCATCACGGTTTGCAACCCATTGCGGAAATGACGCTCGGCCTCGAGATGGACCTTCGAGACCAGCGGGCAGGTGGCATCAACATAGATCAGATTGCGCCGCTCCGCCTCGGCCGGCACCGCCTTCGGCACCCCATGCGCCGAGAACACCACCGGCCGATCGGTGGGGCAATCATCCAGCTCCTCGACAAAAACCGCTCCCTTGGCGCGCAGTTCATCGACAACGTGCTGGTTGTGGACGATCTCGTGGCGCACATAAACCGGCGCACCCCATTTCTCGATGGCCAGTTCGACGATCTCGATGGCCCGGACGACACCGGCGCAAAAGCCGCGCGGTTCGGCGAGGTACAGGGTCAAGGCAGGTTTGTCGGTCATGCGCGTTCCTCCCCAGCACCAAATTGCGACCCAAACTGAAGGGCGGCAAGCCGGGCATAAAGGCCCCCCTTCGCCACCAATATATCATGCGTGCCTTCTTCGGCCACACACCCGTCAGCCATGACGCAGATCCGGTGCGCCCGGCGCACGGTGGCCAGCCGGTGCGCGATCACGATGGTGGTCCGGCCAGCCGTCAGCCGTTCCAGCGCCTCCTGTACCCGGGTTTCGGTCTCGGCGTCCAGCGCTGAGGTCGCCTCGTCGAGCAGAAGGATCGGCGCGTCGCGCAACATTGCGCGAGCGATGGCGATGCGCTGGCGCTGACCACCGGACAGCCGTGCGCCGCCCTCACCAACCGTCGTCTCGTAACCCTGTTTCAACGCGCAAATGAACTCATCGGCATTCGCCGCCCGCGCTGCCTCTTCGATCTCGACCCTAGTCGCACCGGGCCGGCCGAACCCGATATTCTCGGCCAGACTGGCATCGAACAGAAAGGTCTCCTGCGTCACCAGCGCGATCTGACGGCGGAGCGAGGAGAGCGTGACCCCGCGAATATCCTGCCCGTCGATGGCAATCACTCCGCGCGTCGCATCATGGAACCGCTCGATCAGCGCCAGCAGGGTCGACTTGCCCGCTCCGGACGGGCCGACCAGTGCGGTAACCTCGCCGGGCTGGGCGACCAGGTTCATCCCGTGCAGCGCCGGGGCCTGGCCATAGGTGAAATGGACGTCCTTGAGTTGAATCTTTCCCTCGGTAACCACCAACTCGGCGGCATCCGGCGCGTCCTCGATCTCGGTCGGGGCGTCGAGCACCGCATAGATGAATTCGACACCCGCCAAATGCTGGCGCAACTGGACTCCAAGCTGCGCCAGTCGGCGCACCGGATCGGCGGCCAGGAACAACGCGGTGACGAACGAGAAGAAGGTCCCGGCATCCATGGTCCCGCCGATCACCCGCCAGCCGCCATAGAGGATGACGGCGGCCGCCGCGATGCCTGCGGTTACCTCCATCAGCGGGCTGACCAGACCGCGCAGCGCGACGATCTTGTCGGTACGCTCGCGCGTGCCCTCGATCGCCGCACTCATGCGGCGGTGCATGGTACCCTCGAGGCGGAACGCCTTGATGATCCGGGCGCCGCGGATGGTCTCGCTCATCGCGCCGATAACCCGGGCCTGCATATTGACCTCGTCGCGTGATACCTTGCGCACGCGCCGGATCAGCAACGCGACACCGGCCAGCACCGCGGGCAGCCCAACCAGGGCGATCAGCGACAGCGTTACGTCCTGCCACAACATCACCGATGCCAGCACCATGACGCTCAGCAGATCGGCACCCAGGCGGGTGGCAACAAGATCCAGCGCCTGACGCGCAGCATTGCAGTTGATCGTGATCCGGGTGGTCAGCGCGCCGGTACCCTCACGCGCGTGAAACGCCATGCCCTGAACCAATACATGATCATATATCCGGGTTTGCAATCGGGCGACGACGCGGTTGCCGATGCGGCCCAGAATCACCGTCTGACCATAGGCCGAGGCACCGCGAACCAGGAAAATCATCACCACCCAGGCGGCGATCACCGGGACCATGCCGGGCCGGCGCTCGATGAACACGTCGTCGAGCACGCTTTCCATGACCAGTGCCACGGCACCACCGGTCACCGCAACGAGCGCCATCAGAACCAGCGCCACTGCATAACCCCAGCGGTGCTGCCAGGCATTCTCTGAGATCAGGCGGAACAGAAAACTGGCACGCTGGCGGCCGGTCAGTTGCGCGGCAAGTCTTTCGGCGAAGTCCGCGAACATGCCTCTACCGCCCGTCAATCAACCCCATGACGCATCGCAGGCGCCTCCGACGCGCAGAGTTATCCGATCCCGTGCAGCGATGCCAGCGCCTCGGTCTGGTCCGGGTGCAGGTTGTGGGCGCGTGGTTTGTGGAAAGATGAACGAGGCCTGGTCACAGATATTTGCCCGTTGGTTATGGTGAGTGAACTGCTGAAGTTGCCACTGAACCGTCAAACGTCACCGCGGCTTCGCTAAGCAAAAGACATGGCGATTGATTGCAAGAGGGGCTTTGCTAGATATTGAATTGTTGAAACGAACCCTGCCTTGGGCGATAGCATCGGGTAGCCCAGACAATCTGACAACAATCAATCCATTTCAGGAGTGCAGGCTTGCCGACGATGCGACCGACAACAATTGACGAGATGCGGCGCGGTATGCAGGGCTTCGCGACGGACGAAGGTGTGCGGCGCGGCCTCAGCTATATGCCCAGCGCCACGGATATCTTTATCTCGCCTTACGCGAAGTGCGGCACGACCTGGATGCAACAGATTGTGCACGGGTTGCGCGCTGGTGGATCCATGGAGTTTGACGAGATCACGGAAGTCGTTCCCTGGCTGGAACTTGCCTACGACATGGGAATTGATGTTAACGCACCCCAAGCCGCGCACCCGCGCGTCTTCAAGAGCCATCTTTCTTGGGACCAAATCCCGAAGGGCGGCCGATACATCGTCGTGTTTCGCGATCCGATCGATGCGATGGTCTCGTTATATCGGTTTTTTGAGGGTTGGCATTTCGAAACCGGCGCCATCCAGCTTTCTGACTTCGCGGAGTCTTTTCTGACGCGCGACGACGACCAGAGCTATTGGGGGCATGCATGCTCGTGGTGGCGGCAACGCGGGCGCAGCGATGTGTTGATGTTTTCGTTTGAGCAGATGAAGCGAGATCTAGCCGGCGCCGTCGATACGGTCGCTGATTTTATGGACGGGCAGATAGGCAGGGAGACGCGCAACCTGGCGACGCGTCAGGCAAGTTTTGAGTTCATGAAGCGTTACGGTGAAAAATTTGATGATCATCTGGTCAGGCAGACGCGAGATGCTGCCTGTGGGCTTCCGCCGGGCGGTGTATCGACAAAGGTTGCGCGTGGCGAAACCGGGCTCGGTGCTCCGCTCGTTACCCAGGAAATTCGCGTTAAATTTGCGGCAAGGTGGCGTGAAACGATGACCGACGAATTCGGATTGGCTTCATACAATGACCTGGTCCTCGAGCTATCGAGGTGAAGCTCTTCGGATCAACCGGCCGTGAGTCCAATCCCTACCCCGGCGCCGTCATCTCATGGGTTTCGAGCAGCCGCGCCAGTCGCACCCGCGCCTCGGGCAGGGCGTCACGTTCGAAGGCGGGGCAGGCCCAGCGCTCGAGGAAATAGCCGCTCATCCGCAGTGCCTCGCGCACTGCGCCGATGGTCGGCTGGCCTTGCCCGATCAAAAACCCCGGCAGCGGAAGCAGGACGTCGGCCCAGGCGCCGCCGGTTTCGCGGCAAACCGCCCGACCGGTGCGGGGCGAGACATAGGTCAGCTCTGTGGTCACCCCTGTCGCACCGCAACGGGTCAAGTCTAGCCCGAAACCCAGCGCCGCCAGTAGCGCCACCTCCCAAAGGGCGTAGCGGGCCGGCCAGTCCCATTCGCCCGCCGCCATCGCGTCGGCCAGCATCAGGGTCTGGTCGTAGATGTCCGGGTGCGGATCGCGCTCCGGCAGCAGGGTAACCAGCAGCGCACCGATGGCGTTCAACGCCCCCAGTGCCGCGCGGTCGGCCATGATCGCGGCTGCACGCGAGCGCACCGGCTCAATGCGGAAATTTCCCAGATGCTCGGACAACCTCGCCCGCCATTCCAGCGACAGCTGAGTGCCCGGCTGCAATACCGGCGACAGCTTGGTTCCCTTGCCGCCCTGCACCAGCCCGGAATGGCGGCCATGATCACGGGTCAGCGTCTCGATGATCGCGCTCGATTCGCCATGCGGCCGAACCGCCAACAGAATGCCCTCGTCGCGCCAGTCCATTCTTATCCCATCACTCCAATCCCGGGGCATCCAGCATATGCCGCCCCCGGGGGTCTTCAACCTCGATAACCCACAGGTCCGGGTCATAGCCACGCTGACGGGCCAACGCCGCATCAACCGCGGCCTCATCGGCGTCCTCGATCTGGGACTGCCAGCCGACCCTGCCATCAGGCCGATAACCGCGGGTTAAAAACGATGCCCGGCCATTCATTGTGGCGACTTTAACCGCAACCGCCCCAGCAGTCACATCGCCCTTGCGCGCCACATGGGCGTGGATACCCTCCAGCGACAGGCGCATCAGATAGGCCGAAACCCAAAGGCCGGTGGCAAGTCTAGCCATTGGGCCGGGTTGGCGATGGGCCTGCCCCCTCCCTAACCCTCCCCGCCTGCTTGTCAGAATCGGTGGGGGGAGGGGACTGCGTTGTGTGTGTTGCGAGGCTGGTCGACCCCTGCGCGGCCTGTCCCCTCTCCCCGCTGGGGGGAGGGTTAGGGAGGGGGTTAGCGGCGCCGCTCATCCGCGCCACACCTCATCCCCCATCCGAAAAATCCAGCCCCATCTCGCGGTAGCGCTCGGGCTCGTCCAGCCAGCCGGGGCGGAATTTTACTGTCAGGAACAAATGCACCGGGCGGCCCAGAAGTTTGGCGATATCGGCCCGGGCGTCGGCGCCAATCTGGCGGATCGTTTCGCCCTTCTTGCCCAGCACGATGCCCTTGTGGCCTTCGCGCGAGACATAGATGATCTGCGCGATCCGGGCCGAGCCATCTGCCTTGTCCTCCCAGCTCTCGGATTCGACCGTCATTTGATAGGGCAGTTCCTGGTGCAGCCGCAGCGTCAGCTTCTCGCGGGTGATCTCGGAAGCGATCGAGCGCAGCGGGGTATCGGCGATCTGATCCTCCGGGTAGTGCCAGGGGCCTTTGGGGAGATTCCCGGCCAACCAGCGGCGCAAATCGGCCACCCCATGGCCTTTCTCCGCCGAGATCATGAAGGTCTCGGTAAAACGCCGCCGCTGGTTCAGCTCGTTCGACAGGGCCAGCAGACGGTCGCGCTTGACCCGGTCGATCTTGTTGATGACCAGCGCCACCTGCCGGGTTCCTGGCATGTGGTCGCCCAACCCATTGATCATCGCCTGCACGCCCTCGGTCACGCCGCGATTGGCCTCGACCAGCACCAGCACAATATCGGCATCCTCGGCCCCACCCCAGGCTGAGGCGACCATTGCCCGATCCAGCCGCCGCTTGGGCGCGAACAGCCCCGGCGTATCGACGAACACAATCTGTGCCGCACCCTCGATAGCGATGCCGCGGATGCGGCTGCGGGTGGTCTGCACCTTGTGAGTGACGATTGAGACCTTGGCCCCGACCATGGCATTCACCAAGGTCGACTTGCCGGCATTCGGCTCACCGATCACGGCGACGAAGCCGCATCTGGTTTCAGCTCCGGCTGTAGCCTTCGCAGGTGTCTTAGCCTTGGTCATCATTGTCTCCGTCCAGCCCAAGCTGGGCCAGCAGCGCCCGGGCAGCACATTGCTCGGCCTGCTTTTTCGAGGTTGCCGCGCCGTCGGCGGTCTCGCCGGTTGCCAGCTTCACCTCGATAGTGAAGCGCGGCGCGTGATCCGGTCCGGCGCGTGTTGTGACCGCATAAACCGGCGGCGCCATCCCGCGTCCCTGGGCCCATTCCTGGAGCCGGGTCTTGGCGTCCATCGGGGCTGTGTCTGGCGCATCGATGCGGGCTTGCCAGCGCGCCACGATGAACCGCCGCGCCACTGCCATGCCGCCATCCAGAAACATCGCGGCGATTACCGCCTCCATGGCGTCGGCCAGGATCGCCTTCTTCCTGCGCCCACCACCGGTCGCCTCGGATCGGCCGAGACGGAGAAATTCGCCAAGCCCGATCTCAACGGCGATCTCGGCCAGCGTATCACGCTGGACCAACGCATTGAACCGCGGCGCCAGGGTGCCCTCGGCCTCGCCGGGGTAAGCCTCCAGCAGCGCCTCGGCGACAATCAACCCCAACACCCGGTCACCAAGGAATTCCAGTCGCTGGTTGTCCGGCCGGGCTGGGGAATTGGCCGAGGCGTGGGTCACCGCCTGCTCCAGCATCGCGGGGTCGGCAAAACGATGGCCCAGCACGGTCGCCAGTCGATCCAGAGCAACAGCGGCGGTCTGGGCCGCCATCAATCGACCTCGCGGAAGAAACGATCCCAACGTGGGGTGATGAGCCAGGCGGTGCTTTCGAGCGAAGTGTGGATCATCCAGACCTGGCCCTGCAGTTTGCGGATCGGCACCGTGCCGTGGAGTGGGGATCGACTGTCGATGGCATCGTCCCGGCTGTCTCCAAGCAGGAAGACATGGCCCTTGGGAACCTTGTGGATCACGGTGTCGTCACTGTTGTTTCGAGTTCCGGACACCACAACTCCGATCTTGTGCTGGGTATTCAGAACATTGACGCTGGTGCCATCGGCCAGGGACTCGCGCCACAGTTCCTGGTGACAAGGGCCGCGGATCGCGACGGGGTCGTTGACGCAGCGCGGCATGTTCAGCCCCCGGCCGAGCGGATATCTGGGAATTACCCGGTCTTCAAGCCGCTCCATCGTCGCCCGTTGGCCATTCACATATAGCGCCCCACCACGGATCTGCATAGTTTCGCCAGGCAGGCCCATCACCCGGAGGATATTGTCCAAATCACGGTCCTGGTTGGTGCGGTGGTCCCGCGGGCGATCATAGACAACAATGGTGCCGCGCGGTGGCACCTCGCCCGGCGCCAGCGCCCTGGCCAACACCCAGTCGCCCGGCAGTAGGGTCGGAACCATCCCTTCGCTGCGGATCCGGTGGTTGCTTCCGCCATAGATCTGCATCGCGATCAACGGACCGATCAAAATCACCAATGCAGCGGAAATACTCACGCCGAGCATGCCGCCGAGGATCAGCCGGACCCAGGATATGCGGCCACCATGCCCCATGCTCATTCGCTTGTGCTCATCCGACCGTGCTCACTCGACCGTCTTGAAGAACCGGGAGCCGCGCCAGTTCCAGAGCTGCCAGAACGCTCCGTCAGCCGAGAGCGCGACCACCTCGGCCCGGCCGATCAGGTTCTCGAAAGGCACCATACCGACCTCGGCGAAACGACTGTCGACCGAATTGTCTCGATTGTCGCCCATGAAAAACAGAAAGTCGGCAGGAACGATGAACTCCGGCGTATTGTCAGCATTGCGATATTGCGGTGGGTTAGTATTGCCGATGACCCCCGTCAGATTCAGCACCGAATGAACCCGGCCTTCGGGCAGGGTCTCGCGCCAATGTTCCTTGGCGCAGGCGCCGCCATCCGAGACCGGCTCGTTGAGGCAGCGGGGCCGCCTCGGTGGGCTGCCACGCAACCCCTTGGGTTCGATGAAATCGGCGATGCGCGCGGTGTTCAGCGCCTTGCCGTTGATATGCAGGATGCCTGCCTTGACCTGAATGCGGTCGCCGGGCAACCCGATCAGCCGCTTGACATAGTCGACGCAGTCTTCCGGTCCCGCCGCGCCGCCGCCGACCAACGACCGGACCAGGCCGACTGTCAGGTCGATTGGCCCTTGGGTGCAAGCGTCCTTGCCTGGCCGCTTGAACACGATGACATCGCCGCGCTTGGGCATCTCGGCCCAGATCCGGCCGTCGAACCAGTTCGGCGCGAAGGGCAGCGAGTAGTGCGAGTAGCCATAGGCGAATTTCGACACGAACAGATAGTCTCCGACCAGCAAAGTCGGTTTCATCGAGCCCGACGGGATCGAGAACGGCTGATATAATGCGCTGCGAAACACCATAGCGATCAACAGCGCCCAGAAGACCGTCTTAAGTGTTTCCCAGAAACCGTCATTCCTGGTTTGTGTTTGGGCCATGCGGGGCGCTTTCCAATCGGCCGGGTGCCGGGTTCATCGTTTCGGGGGAATTTTTTGATCGAAGCTATGTGCGACCCGATTCCGGCGAAGTCAAGGCCGTGGCAGCGGGATGGTCTTCAGATCAGGTGTTTCTGGTGGCAACGCCTCGATTACCACAAAGGCCTGAGCCCAGGGGTGGTCGTCGGTGATTGTGACATGAATGCGCGGCTTTCGCCCGACCGGCATCAGCGCTTCCAGCCTGACCGCAGCGCCACCGCTGACCTGCATGGTCGGCTGGCCAGAGGGCAAGTTCACCACGCCCATCTCGCGCCAGGCAACACCCATCCGCAGCCCGGTCCCCAGCGCCTTGGCGCAGGCTTCCTTGGCCGCCCAGCGCTTGGCATACGACGCCACCCGCTCGTGCCGGCGCTCGGACTTCGCCTGTTCCATCTCGGTGAATACCCGCTGGATGAACCGATCCCCGAAACGCTCCAGGGTCCGCTCGATACGGCGGATATCGGCCAGGTCGGCGCCGATGCCGATGATCAAGCAACCTCCTCGCCGAAAGCCTCGCGCCGGGCCCGGTCCATCAGCTCACGCATCCGCCGGATCGCGCTGTCGAGCCCTGAGAAGATTGCCTCGCCGATCAGGAAATGACCGATGTTCAGCTCCATCGCCTCAGGGAAAACGGCAACCGGCGCCACGGTCTCGAAGGTCAGGCCGTGGCCGACATGAACCTCCAGCCCAAGCGAATTTGCAAAGGCCGACATCTCGCGCAAGCGGGCCAGCTCGGCGTCGCGCTGATCGAAACGGCCCTCGTTATGAGCGTCGCAATAGGCGCCGGCATGCAGTTCGATCACCGGCGCGCCAATCCGGTGCGCTGCCTCGATCTGGCGCTTGTCGGCGGCAATGAAAATCGATACCCGGCACCCGGCCTCGCGCAAGGGAGCGATGAAATGGGCCAGCCGGTTGTCGTCGGCGGCGGCATCCAACCCACCCTCGGTGGTCCGCTCCTCGCGCTTCTCCGGCACGATACACACCGCATGCGGCAGGTGACGCAGCGCGATTTTTTTCATTTCGTCGGTTGCCGCCATCTCGAAGTTCAGCGGCAGCGTCAGCGTCTCCATTAATGCCTCGATGTCGGCGTCGGTGATGTGGCGCCGATCCTCGCGCAGATGAGCGGTGATGCCGTCGGCACCGGCCGCCTCGGCGACACGGGCGGCGTGGACCGGATCGGGATGAGTGCCGCCGCGGGCGTTGCGGATGGTCGCCACGTGATCGATGTTGACCCCCAAGCGAAGCCGCCCCAACGGTCGGACCCGAGTCTGGTTCAAACTAGGGACCGTGCCGGTTGCCTTAGACATTTCCGCCTTCCTTCTGTCATGGGCCAGTTAGGCCTTTGTGCCGATCGCCGGCCCCATTGCGAAGCCGTGCCGCATGTGCCGCCAGTTTCTTCGTTCTTCTTTCCTGATATGCTGCCACGATGGGCCCGATGATCCAATAGCAGACAACGGCACAGACAATCCCTGGCCCGATTCCGCCAATCAGATATGGCAAAAAAACATCGTCAAGGAACAGCAGCAACCCGTCCAGCATCGACGGGCCATATCCAAAGAAGCTTTGGGTTGTCGCCCAAAGCGAATTGAACCCCTCGGCGAAGGCATGCGTGACCGCCTCAAAATTCGACTCGGCGCCCCCCCGGCCCATCAGGTAACGCCCGAGCCACAGCGACCCGGTCGCGATCAGCGGAAAGGTCAGCGGATTGCCGACGGCCGTGCCAAAGATCGACGCCAGAATATTCGCCCGAAACGCCCATGCCAGTCCGGCGGCGAGAAAGAAATGCAAGGTGAAGAACGGCGTGAACGAGATGAAAGCGCCAAACGCAAATCCCAGCGCAATCCGGTGCGGGCTGTCCGGCAAGCGGTGCAGGCGCCGGCGGATATAGTCCATCCCGCGCCAGAACCCCTTGCGCGGAAATAGCACCTCGCGGAGCCGACCCCAGAACGGGGGCTTGTCTCGCCGTTTGAATATCATGTCCGCCACCCAACTCCCGAACCCACGCGATTCACCTTATTCCACGTCTGTGTCAATGGTGCGGCACGGGGTTTGACCCCAGCGGCAGACGCGGCTGCTGTTCAACCGTTCCGTCGGCCTTGTGTTCCGGCAGCGTGATTGACCGTTTTACCTGATTGACAAAACTCTGCGCCCTCAACGCGGTCAGGATATTACTCAGATGTTTCACATCCCTAACCTCGAGATCGACGTTCATCAGGAAAAAATCCGGTTTCCGCAGATTCACGCCCAGATTATCGATATTGGCCTGCTGTTCGCCAATCAGGGTGCATACCGTGCCCAGCGTACCAGGCTGATTGGCGATCGTCAGGGCGATCCGGGCGACATTGGTTGGTTTTTTCGATGCCTGGGCGTCCCAGGTCAAATCATGCCACTGCTCTAGATCATCCTCGAACTCGGCCAGCAGCGGGCACGAGATCGCATGCACCACTACCCCTCCGCGGCGCGACAGGCCGATGATCCGGTCGCCCGGGATCGGCCAACAACAGGTACAAAAACGGATCGCCGCACCGCGCCGGATCCCTCGCACCGCAACCTTTACCGGGTGCGCCGTATCCGCCCGATCCGACGCCAACGTAGCGGCATCGGGCTGGCTCGGATAGACCGCCTCGACCAGCTGCCGCCCGGTTACATCACCGCTCGCCAAACTCACCAGCATCGCCGCGACCGAGGCGAACCCCAGCTTGGCTGCCGCCGCCGCGAAAGCTTTCTCGCCACCACTGCGGTCAGCCCGTGCGAAACTTTGCTCGGCCAGATCACGGCCCAGCCCGACCTGCTCGTCGCGCATCCGCTCACGCAGTGCCCGCCGGATCGCCGACTTCGCCCGCCCAGTCTGGGCCATGTCCTCCCAATGCGGCGACGGGGTCTGGCCGGTGGCGGTGATAATCTCGACCTGCTGGCCATTGCGCAGTCTGGTCCATAGTGGCACCCGCCGCCCATCGATCAGGGCGCCGGCGCAACGGCTTCCGACATTGGTGTGGATTGCATAGGCAAAATCGATCGGCGTCGCGCCACGTGGCAACCCGATCACATCGCCCTCGGGCGTGAAGCAAAACACCTGGTCGGTGAACATGTCCAGCTTGAAATGCTCCAGAAACTCCTGCGGCTCGTCGCCTTTCTCCATCCGGGCGACCAGATCGCTCAGCCATTTGAATGGATCGACGGTGAACGGGTTCTGCACCCGTTGGCCGTCCTTGTAGGCCCAGTGGGCGGCAACACCGGTCTCTGCCACTTCGTGCATGGTCAGAGTGCGGATCTGGATCTCGACCCGCATCGCGCCAGCGCCATAAACGGTGGTGTGGATCGAGCGGTAGCCATTCGCCTTCGGCCCCGAGATGTAGTCCTTGAACCGCCCGGGCACACTGCGCCAGTGCCGGTGCACCGACCCCAGCGCACGATAGCAGTCGTCCTCATTGTCGCACAGGATGCGAAATCCGTAGATATCCGACAGCTGCGAAAAGCTGGTCTGCTTTTCCTCCATCTTGTGCCATATCGAATAGGGTCGCTTCTCGCGGCCCTCCACTTCGGCAGTGATGCCCGAGGCCGACAGCGCCGCCGAGATTTCAGCGCTGATCTGCGGGATCATATCGCCAGTGTCGCGCCGCAGTTTCAGGAAGCGGCGCATGATCGAGGTCCGCGCTTCCGGGTTCAGCACTTCGAACGCCATATCCTCAAGCTCGGTCCGGATCGACTGCATCCCCATCCGCCCGGCCAGAGGTGCGTAGATGTCCATCGTCTCATGGGCGATGCGTTGTCGTTTATCCGGGGCCAGATGACTGATGGTGCGCATATTGTGAAGCCGGTCGGCCAGCTTGACTAGGATAACCCGAACATCCGCAGCCATCGCCAGCAGAAGTTTGCGGAAATTCTCCGCCTGAGCGGTCTCGGACGAGGCCAGTTCAAGCTGGGTCAGCTTGGTGACGCCATCGACCAGATCGGCGATCTCGGCGCCAAACAATCGCGAGATTTCCTCGCGGGTGGCCGGCGTGTCCTCGATGGTGTCGTGCAGCAGCGCCGTGATGATTGAGGCGTCGTCGAGCTTTAACTCGGTCAGGATCGCCGCGACTTCCAGCGGGTGGCCAAAATACGGCTCACCATTGGCGCGTTTCTGGTCGGCATGTGCCCGCGCGCCAAATACATAGGCGCGGTTTAACAGCGCCTCGTTGGTGTTGGGGTTATACTCCCTGACCCGCTCGACAAGTTCGAACTGACGGATCACGGGCTGGCTCCAATGGTCCCGGCCCCGGGATCCCAAATTTGGAAAGGAGGGCCAGGTACGGTTACAGTTTACTTTCGATCCTGCTCGGCCATCAAAGCTCGCAACAGTTTCTCCTCGTCGAGATCGTCGGGCATCGGCATTGGCGAATGCTCGGATCCACTCATCAGCAGCGCCATGTTGTCTTCCTCGGGCTCGTCGACCTCGATATGCCGCTGGTAGCTCTCGATCGACTGCTCACGCAGCGCCTCGACGCTTATGGTTTCATCGGCGATTTCGCGGAGTGCGACCACCGGGTTCTTGTCGTTATCGCGCTCGACCGTAATCGGCGCGCCATCGGCGATCGAGCGGGCGCGATGCGAGGCAAGCATGACAAGGTCGAAGCGGTTCGGTACCTTGTCGACGCAATCTTCAACGGTGACGCGGGCCATTGGCGGCACTCCAGTTCTGCGATGGTTGACGGAAGTTGCCGACAGATAGGCTGCCCCGGCCAATATTGCAAGCCTTGTCAGGCGGCAATAACAGGGGCGCGGTGCCGCAGAGACGCTGCCGTGAAGATCAATCAATCAGCCTGATTTCCGCTAGATCTTCCGCCAGCAGGGTGGCCAGCATTTCAGTAACCCTGCGCCCGGTCACCGGATGGCGCCAGTCTGGCGCGACATCGGCCAGCGGCACCAGCACGAAGCCGCGCTCATGCATTCGGGGATGGGGCAGGATCAGATGCGGCGGCGTCACGGTCTGCGCTTTGCCGAGGTCAAGCGCCATCCAGCGTTCCACCGTCGCCCGGTCCGGCAGAACCGTGTCGCCGATTGCGATCAGGTCAAGATCGCAAACCCGGGGCGCCCAGCGCGTCGGGCGCTCGCGGCCCAGTTCGGCCTCGGCGCGGTGCAAAACCGCCAGCAGTGATTCGGGCGCCAGACCGGTTTCCAGCACTGCAACGCCGTTCACATAGTCGGGACCGGACCCCGGTG
>DATLAW010000285.1:0-31402 GCA_035527255.1 Thermohalobaculum sp.
TCGTTTCGACCCACCATTCATATCACACCCACCCGCAACTCTGGGTTCAAAGAACCCACCCTACCGCCCCACATGCAGCTCCGGTACCCTGCCCGCCCAGGGCATTGCCTGCTCCAGCGCGGCGCCTAGCTGCAAGAGCACATGCTCCTGCGCGTGTGTCGCGCCCAACTGCACCCCGATTGGCAACCCCGACGAATGCATGGCCAGCGGCAGGCTGAGGGCCGGGGTGCCGAGGATGTTGTGGGGGACGGTGAACTGGCATGGGACCGCGAGGATTTCCTCGACGTAGTTCGCCATGGTTACGCCGGTGCGGCCGAGGTTGTAGCAGCCGTGCGGCTCGGCCGGTTTGGCCATGGTTGGGCCGAGCCAGATGTCGTGGTCGACGTAGATGTGGGCGAGGCGGCGGCGGGCGGCGTTCAGCTCGCCCATTGCGGCCAGGAAATCCGCCGGGGTCAGGCGGCAGGCGTGTTCGTATATCGCCATGGTCACCGGCTCGAGCGTGTCCGGGCCGATGGAATGGCCGGAGCGCTGCGCGTAGCTTTCCAGCCGCTGCTGGAAGCCGAAGAACCAGACGTTGGAGAATTTGGGCACCGAGGTTGCACCGTCGAAATCCGGGTCGGCTTCGGTCACGTCGTGGCCCATATCGGACAGAAGCTTTGCCGTTACCTGCACCGCCGCCGCCACCTCCGGGTCGACCGGGACGCCCATCAACGGCTTGACCGACCAGCCGATACGGAGGCGTCCGGCGGGTCTGGTGGCCAGCATCGCATAGGTTTCAGACGGTTTCGGGATCACGAATGGGTCTCCGACCTGGGGCACCGACAGGCAATCGAGCATCGCCGCAGTGTCGCGGATTGATTTGGTCTGGACGAAAGTGGTCGATAGACCAAAACCGTTCTCGTCCTGGCCCGGGCCGAACGAGACCCGGCCGCGCGACGGTTTTAGGCCAACCCCGCCGCACCAGCCTGCCGGGATGCGGATCGACCCGGCGATGTCGGTGCCATGGCTGATCGGCACCATGCCGGCGACCACCGCCGCCGCAGCACCACCCGACGAGCCACCGGCGGAAAACCCCTGGCGCCAGGGGTTCGAGGTGTTGCCATAAAGCGCGTTCTCGGTGGTCCCGGCCATCGAGTATTCCGGCGCATTGGAGCGCCCGAGGATATTGAGGCCGGAGGCGTGGAACAGGGTCGCCAGATGTGCTGTCGCATCGACCTTCATGCCCTTGCACAAGCGGCTGCCGAATTCGATCGTGCGGCCCTTGTCGTGGCCGAAGACATCCTTGATCAGGAACGGCACGCCGCGGAACGGGCCGTCACCCAGGGTCGCCTCGTCCAGATTATCGACGCGGTCGGTATAGGTCTCGACCACCGCGTTGACTTTTGGATTGGCCGCCTCGATGGCACGCATGGCGGTGGCCGCGACCTCGCGCGCCGAGACTTCGCCGCGGGCGATCAGTGCGGCCAGACCGAGGGCATCTAGGCTGGCGTATTCGGTGAGGTTCATCGCGGGTTAATCCTCCGGCAATTGGGATGTGTTTATGGTAGCCTAGGGCCGATGACCGGCCCACGCCAGAATAAAGGCCGAGCATGAATCGGGGCACCCTGATTCGCCGAGCGGTGATCACCCAATGGATTGGATTGGTCTTATCTTTGCAACCAATGCGTGCGAACATTAAAAAAATATCGCATCTTGGTGTCGTGTGAATGGGTCGAAGTACCGTCGTGACCGGTGACAAGGGAAAATATCATGCTATCGTTTATTCAGTAGATTTGCAAAGGTCCCGAGATGAGCCACCACGAAACTTCGCTAAAGGCACAGTTCTATCTGACAGCCCCGCAGCCTTGTGCCTATCTGGCCGGCCGCGAGGAGCGGAAGGTGTTCACCACGCTCCAGGGCGCCGCGGCTGTCGGCACGAACAACGCGCTGTCGCTGAAGGGTTTTCGCCGCAGCCAATCGGTGATCTACCGCCCGGCCTGCGTTGGCTGCTCGGCGTGCATGTCGATCCGCATCCCCGTGGCCCAGTTCGAGACCTCGCGCACCCAGCGCCGCATGTTGCGGCGCAACGCCGATGTTGTGCGGCGGCCCTGTGAGGCGTGGGCGACGGAAACCCAGTTCGACCTGTTCCGCCGTTACCTCGACAGCCGCCATTCCAGCGGCGGCATGGCCGATATGGACGCCTTCGACTTCGCCAGCATGGTCGACGAGACGCCGATCAACAGCACTGTGGTCGAATACGCGCTGGAGGACCGTGAGACTGGCACTCAGCGCCTGATCGCAGCCTGCCTGAGCGACATCCTAGGCGATGGGTTGTCGATGGTCTATTCGTTCTTCGACCCGAACGAGGCGGACCGCAGCCTGGGCGCGCATATGATCCTCGATCACATTCGGCTGGCGGGCGAAATGGGCCTGCCCCATGTCTATCTGGGCTACTGGGTGCCGGGCAGTCCGAAGATGGATTACAAGGTCGATTATCGCCCGTTCGAACTATGCGATGGCGCGAACTGGCACCGGTTCACCGGGCGCGATCAGTATCAGGTCTGGCGCAGTCACAATGAGCCGGCGACGCGTGATCCGCTAAACGAGTAGGCCGCACCAAGACGTGGCGGTACGCCCCGAAAGCGTCACCGCGTCGCTTGGTCGACCAGATTGATCGCCTCGATCACCCGTTGTGTCGCTTCCGCCAGCAGATAGATATCACCACCGATCTTGGCGTAGAACTGGTCCTCACGAGGAGCCGGCAAGTGGTACTCGTTGTAATAGACCCGGTGATACACGACGTCGTTCGGGATATATTCGCCGCGTCCCCATTTCTTGCGTTGTCCCGGCGGGATGCACCCCTTTTTCGCCAGTCCCGGCGGGCAAAATTTCCGCCCGGCGGTGGCCGCCGGTGGCGTGGTAACAAGCATGAGCGCCGCGAGCAACGCAGTCGACAAGCCGCCAATTAATCGCATGGGTTGCATCATAGTTTCCTAATTGGTTCTAAATCACTTGGCTTATAAATAGCATAACATTTTCAAGACCAAATTGTCCATTTCTAATCTGTTGCTTGCGATGGACTGGCGGCATTGCCGTGGCGCGACTACCGCGAAGAATCGCCGATGCGCCGATAGCGCGTTGCCATGACATAGTCCTTTCTCGGCCCCACGACCTGCCACCGGCTGACCCAGCTGTCGCGATCACCCTCGGGGCCAAAATCATAGCTGACGCGGTAATAATCGTCGCCGCAAAGGTGGGTCGCTTCGGGCTTGTCGGCGACGAAGTCGTGGAACGGCCGACCATCCTCGTAATGCACTTCGATGCGGCCTTGCCCGGGGAAGCGCCACAACGAGACCCGGCCCGAATGGAAATCGGCACCGCGAAAGCGCAGCACCCCCTTCTCGTCGCAGGTCAGGCCGTCGCCGTCTGGAGCGAAACTGCACTCGCCCCAAAACTCGCCGATCACGCCCTCCGGGACGTTCTCTATGATTCGAACCATCTGCCATTGGCCGCGAAACCAGCCCTCGGTTGCTATTGTCATGGCCATTTGCTACCTCGCCGGGTAAGGCCCTTGCAATGGAAGTGATGCCCATGATCCCCCGTTATTCGCGCCCTGAGATGACCGCAATCTGGTCGCCGGAGACCAAGTATCGCATCTGGTTCGAGATCGAGGCCCATGCCTGCGACGCGCAGGCGGCGCTGGGGGTGATCCCGAAATCCGCGGCCGAAGCGGTGTGGAAGGTTCGGGACACAGAATTCGACGTCGCCCGCATCGACGAGATCGAGCGCGAGGTGAAGCATGATGTCATCGCCTTCCTGACCCATTTGGCTGAACATGTAGGGCCGGAGGCACGATTTATCCATCAGGGCATGACCTCGTCGGACGTGCTCGACACCTGCTTCAATGTGCAGCTGACGCGGGCAGCGGACATTCTGCTGGACGATATCGACAAGCTGCTGGCGGCAATCAAGCGGCGCGCATTCGAGCATAAGGACGCCGTTTGCATCGGGCGCAGCCATGCTATCCACGCCGAGCCGGTGACGTTTGGGCTGAAGATGGCGCTGGCTTATGCCGAAATGGACCGCAACCGGGCCCGGCTGGTGGCGGCACGGGCCGAGGTGGCGACTTGCGCCATTTCCGGTGCTGTCGGCACCTTCGCCAATATCGACCCGGCCGTCGAGGCCCATGTCGCCGAGGCGATGGGTCTGGCGGTCGAGCCGATCTCGACCCAGGTGATCCCGCGCGACCGCCACGCGATGTTTTTCGCCACCCTTGGTGTCATCGCCTCGTCGGTGGAGCGCATCGCCACCGAGATCCGGCATTTACAACGCACTGAGGTGCTGGAGGCGGAGGAGTTTTTCTCAGCCGGCCAGAAGGGCTCGAGCGCGATGCCGCATAAGCGCAATCCGATCCTGACTGAAAACCTAACCGGGTTGGCGCGGATGGTGCGGGCCTATGCGCTGCCGGCGATGGAGAACGTGGCGCTGTGGCACGAGCGCGATATCTCGCATTCGTCGGTCGAGCGGGCGATCGGGCCGGACGCTACGGTGACGTTGGATTTTGCGCTGGCGCGGCTGACCGGGGTAATCGACAAGCTGTTGGTCTATCCGCACAACATGGAGGCCAACCTGAATAAGTTTCGCGGGCTGGTGCATTCGCAGCGCGTCCTGCTGGCGTTGACCCAGAAGGGCGTCAGCCGCGAGGACAGCTACCGGCTAGTGCAGAGAAATGCGATGAAGGTTTGGGATCACGGGGCCGATTTCATGGCCGAACTGAAAGCCGACACGGAAGTATCAGCTGCACTGAGTGATGCGGAGATCGAGGAGAAATTCGATCTGGGATATCACACCAAGCATGTCGATACAATTTTTGCGCGGGTGTTTGGCAAAGCCTGACGGGCTCGGCTGCTACCACAATGGGCATTGGGATCTATCGATACGCGCTATCGATACCCGAAACTGCGGTGTTCCTCAGGGACAGTTCATGCCCCAGAAAGCCCCGCCGCGCATGCCTGGCACGCGCGGCGATAATTTCTCAGACGGGCAATCCCGAGATCCGCCGGATCACTCGACCACCCGCAGGAAAGCTGAAAAAGCCACACAAACTACCAGCCAAAATCAGCGCAACCACACTTGGAACATCGTGCACTACGGTAGCGCCCGCCATGTAAACACCAGCTACAAACGGCGCCAGATAACGCTGAAGAAAATCTACTGTCGTACCCATGTTGCATCCACCCCTAGACTAAACTCGGTACCCTACAACACCCGATGTGGGCGTCAAACTCTTTGGCGCCACGTCATGGGCCACTGATCAGATAACACACGGGGCAAAGATTTCTTTCGTGGTCAGTTGCAACTTTATTTTAAAATACTCACCTGAGGGGTTTTCGCAGGCAAACGGTGGATGGTCAGGCGCCCGCTTCAGTGGCGATCTGAACCTTTGCCTCGGTCAAACATTCCGTCATGCGGCGGCGTAACTCGGAATCCGCAACGCTGACGCCTTTGGCGGTGAAGTCGCCCGCGACCTTGCGAAACACGTCGTCGTCGCCAGCTTCCTCGAGGTCGGCAATCACCACGGTTTTCGCGTAGGCCGCAGCAGCGTCACCGGTCATGCCCATCTTCTCGGCAGCCCACAGACCGAGCAATTTGTTCCGCCTTGCCTCGGCCTTGAACTGCATCTCGGAGTTATGGGCGTACAGGTTCTCGAAGGCGTTCTCGCGGTCATTGAAGGTGGTCATGTGGCGGCTCTCCCGATTGGTGCGGCGCAATTGGCCTATTGCCTCTCCGATATAGGGAAACTCGCCGCCAAATGCCACTGCGTCAGAACCGCCCTTGTGAAATCCGGCCCCGGTGTTATAGACGGCCCAGTGTGCGACGGGACATCCCGGCGCCCGGAATATTGTTCCCGGATGGAGAGACTTCATGGCGCGTCGCAGAATGGTCTATGAGGGCAAGGCGAAGATCCTGTATGAGGGACCAGAGCCCGGAACATTGATCCAGTACTTTAAGGACGACGCCACCGCGTTCAACGCCCAGAAAAAAGAAGTGATCGACGGCAAGGGCGTGCTGAACAACCGGATATCCGAGCATATCATGACGGCGCTGACCGGGATCGGGGTGCCGACCCACTTTATCCGCCGGTTGAACATGCGTGAGCAGCTGATCCGTGCCTGCGAGATCGTTCCGCTGGAGATTATCGTGCGCAACATCGCCGCCGGTTCGCTGTCGACGCGCCTCGGCATCGAGGAGGGCACGCCCCTGCCCCGCCCGATCATCGAGTTTTGCTACAAGGACGACAAGCTGGGCGACCCGCTGGTAACGGAAGAACATATCCTCGCATTCAACTGGGCCAGCCAGCAGGACATCGACGACATCATTGCGTTGGCGCTTCGCGTGAACGACTTCCTGTCGGGTCTGTTCACCGGGGTCGGCATCAAGCTGGTCGACTTCAAGATGGAGTGTGGCCGGGTATTCGAGGGCGACTACCAGCGGATCATCGTGGCCGACGAAATCAGCCCCGATTCGTGCCGGCTGTGGGACATTAAGACCGGCCAGAAGCTGGACAAGGACGTGTTCCGCCGCGACCTCGGCAGCCTGACCGACGCATACTCCGAAGTGGCGCGGCGGCTGGGAATCCTACCGGAGAGCGGCAACCACCGGACCGGACCAAAGCTGGTGCACTGATGCCATGAGGTGGCGCATCGGAACCAATCGGGATATGTCGCGCCGCGCCGCGGTGGCGAAAGGTTCACGGTGGTTTGCCTGGGTAGGCATCGCGGTCCCGCTGATATTTATTGCTCTCGGATTGTGGATGTTGGCGGATTCGGTCAGATTTGCCGCCGAAGCTGAGCGCACATCCGGTGAGGTTATCGAGGTCCTGCGAAATCGGAACAGTAAGGGCAACCTGTCGTACACACCAATAATTCGATTTCGTCGGGGCGACGGTCAGGTCATCGAGGCGAAGTCCCATATGTCGTCCAGCATGTATGACTACGAAATCGGCACGCCTGTCGATATCCTGTATTCGTATAACGATATTGGCGAAGTGCGGTTCGATACGTTCTTTTCGGTTTACGGATTAGGGTTGATCTTTGCTCTCGGCGGAGCGGCGTTCCTCGTCGTCTTCAGAATGTTGCAGGGCAAGACCACCGGCGCCGCCATCGAGGGGCCGTTGCCGGAGGCGGATCCTGGGCAACGACCCAACACTACCGATCCGTCACGACCCGGCCATGCGCATGAGCCAAAGCCGAAACAGCCATCCGCGGTTCAACGGATGCGCTGAGTCGCGGACTGAAACCGGCATCGGCTGTGTTTTCCATTGTTCCCTGCGTCCGGCGGCGCTATGACCTCGGGAAAACGAGCAGGAAAGGCTGGCCGAATGAAAGCCCGCGTCTTTATCACCCTGAAGAACGGTGTCCTCGACCCCCAGGGCGAAGCGATCCGCCATGCGCTTGGCACCTTGGGGTTTGCCGGTGTCGCCGGGGTCCGTCAGGGCAAGGTGATCGACCTGGACCTGGCCGAGACCGATCCTGTGAAGGCGAAGGCCGCCGCCGCCGCGATGTGCGACAAGCTGCTGGCCAATACCATCATCGAGAACTACAGCGTCGAGATCCTCTGACGGGAGCCCCACCCATGAAATCCGCCGTCATCGTTTTTCCCGGATCGAACTGCGACCGTGATCTGGCGGTGGCCCTGACCCAGGCGACTGGGCGGCAGGCCGAGATGGTCTGGCACAAGGATGCCACGCTGCCTGATGGGCTGGATGTCGTCGCCATCCCCGGCGGGTTCTCGTTTGGCGACTATCTGCGCTGCGGCGCCATCGCGGCGCGGGCGCCGATCATGCGCTCGGTGGTCGAATTCGCTAAACGGGGCGGGCTGGTGCTGGGGGTTTGCAACGGTTTTCAGGTGCTGATCGAGGCCGGATTGCTGCCCGGCACGCTGATGCGCAACCAGACGCTGAAATTCGTCTGCCGCGATGTCAATCTGGCGGTCGAGACCACAGATAGTCCTTTTACCAATGCCTATGGAAATCGGCGTGTCATTACCGTCCCCATCGCCCATCACGATGGCGCCTATATCGCCGATGCTGAACTGTTGGCGCGGCTGAGGGGCGAGGACCGCATCGCCTTTCGCTATGTGAACGCACGCGGCGAGCCGGTGGCGGAGGCCAATCCGAACGGTTCAGCCGACAACATCGCAGGGGTGCTCAGCGCCAATCGCCGGATCCTGGGTATGATGCCCCACCCGGAGCGGCTGGCAGACAGGCAACTGGGCGGCGCCGATGGCGCGGTCCTGTTCGAAAGCCTGTCCAATGCACTGGCGGTGGCCTAGGCGATCTCCCGACAGCCTGAGATTCGCCGATGATGAACCGTTCTGGCCCGACGAACGCCACAATGTTCGCGTATCCTTACCGGCATACGCCTCCAGGAAATCGTGACCAACCGAGGCAATGATGAGACATCTTTTAGCCAGCACCACGTTCCTGGTGTTCTTATCCGGCACGGCTTCAGCCGAGGCCTTCAAAGTCGGCGATTTGGGCGAGATCACCTCGCGTCGCGCCTGCTTGGAAACAGCAGCCGAAGTGCTGGAAGCATACGTCAACGAATTTGGTGGCCGTTCGACCGACGGTGAGCTAGATGTCGTCGAAAGCTGGGCCTACTATGGATGGGACTTGCGCCCAGGTGACATCGATGTGGTCATTACCTGCCCGGTGGTCGCTGACCGGGTAAACGCATTTTATACATTATATTCCTCAGGCGACAACGAACAGGCCGATGCCGATACGGCGGCAACACGTCTCCGCGAGCTGTGGGAACGGCTTTATTGACGGTATGAGTTGCGATGCTTGGGCAGAGCCATGGCGGGCGCTTCCAATTGCCGGATCGAGCCGATAAAAGCGCCGGGAATCTTGTCCCCGCTGCCCCGAGGAAATCCATGATCAAAGAGCCGGACGTCAACCAGGAGCTGGCCGCCAGGCATGGACTCAAACCGGACGAATACCAACGCATCCTCGACCTCCTGGGCCGGACGCCGAGCTTTACCGAGCTAGGGATATTCTCGGCAATGTGGAACGAGCATTGCTCGTACAAATCCTCGAAGAGATGGCTGCGGACCCTGCCGACGACCGGGCCGCAGGTGATTTGCGGGCCGGGCGAGAATGCGGGCGTGGTCGATATTGGTGATGGCCAGGCGGTGGTCTTCAAGATGGAGAGCCACAACCACCCATCCTACATCGAGCCGTATCAGGGTGCGGCGACCGGGGTTGGCGGCATCCTGCGCGATGTGTTCACCATGGGCGCGCGTCCGATAGCGGCGATGAATTCGCTGAGCTTTGGTGACCCGTCGCATCCGAAAACCCGCCGGCTGGTCGCCGGGGTGGTCGCTGGCGTCGGCGGCTACGGCAACTGTTTTGGGGTGCCGACGGTGGGCGGCGAGGTCCGGTTCCACGCCGCCTATAACGGCAACTGCCTGGTCAATGCGTTCGCCGCCGGGCTGGCAGATGCCGACAAGATTTTCTACTCAGCCGCATCCGGCGTTGGCATGCCAGTGGTCTATCTGGGGGCAAAGACCGGGCGTGACGGGGTTGGCGGGGCGACCATGGCCTCGGCCGAGTTCTCCGATGCCGACGAGGAAAAGCGCCCGACCGTGCAGGTTGGCGATCCGTTCACCGAGAAGCGGCTGCTGGAGGCTTGCTTGGAGCTGATGGCGTCGGGTGCGGTGATCTCGATCCAGGATATGGGCGCCGCCGGGCTGACCTGCTCGGCGATCGAAATGGGCGACAAGGGCGGGCTGGGGGTCGAGCTCGACCTCGACGCGGTGCCCTGCCGCGAGCTGGCGATGAATGCCTATGAGATGATGCTGTCGGAGAGTCAGGAGCGTATGCTGATGGTGCTCGACCCAACGAGGGAGGCGCAAGCCAAGGCGATATTCGACAAGTGGGACCTCGATTTTGCCATCGTCGGGCACACCATCGCCGAGGACCGGTTCCTGGTCCGGCATGGCGGAGAGCTCAAGGCCGACCTGCCGCTGAAGTCACTGAGCGGGACTGCACCGGAATACGACCGGCCTTGGGAGGAGACGCCTGCCCCAGCGCCGTTGGGTGCCGTGCCGGAGGTTGATGCGGCTGAGGCGCTGGTGGCTCTGATGGGCTCGCCAAACCTGTGCTCGCGGGCCTGGGTCTGGCAGCAATACGACCATATGGTGATGGCCGACACGGTGGTGCGGCCCGGCTCGGATGCGGCGGTGGTGCGGGTGCATGGGACCGGGAAGGCGTTGGCCTTCACCTCGGACGTGACGCCACGCTACTGCAAGACGAACCCGGTCGAGGGTGGCAAGCAGGCGGTGGCGGAGGCGTACCGGAATTTGTCGGCAACCGGCGCCACACCCTTGGCAACGACTGATAACCTGAACTTCGGAAACCCGGAGCGCCCCGCGATCATGGGGCAGCTGGTCGGCTGCGTTCAGGGCATTGGCGCGGCCTGCATCGCGCTGGACATGCCGATCGTGTCGGGCAATGTGAGCCTGTATAACGAGACCAACGGCGAGGCGATCCTGCCGACACCGACGATTGGCGCGGTCGGGCTGCTGGAAAGCCTGGATCAGGTCATCCCGATGGCACCGGGAGCGGGCGACGCGCTGGTCTTGATTGGGGAAACGGCGGGCCACCTCGGCCAGTCGGCCTGGCTATGGGAGCTGCACGGCCGCGCCGAGGGCGACGCGCCGCCGGTCGATCTGGCAGGTGAACGCAAGGCGGGCGAATTAGTCCGGGCGCTGAAGGCCGAGGGGCTAATCACGGCGGCGCATGACTTGTCGGACGGTGGTCTTGGCGTCGCGGCGGCGGAAATGGCGCTGGCGGCGGGTATCGGGGTAGTGGTTGCGGCGGACGAGACGCTGGGAGCCTCGGGCTGGTTCTTTGGCGAGGATCAGGGGCGGTATCTGGTTGGGTGCAAGGATGCGGACGCGGTGATCGCGGCGGCGAGCGACGCTGGGGTCAGCGCCCGTCAGGTTGGCGAGATGGGCGGTGAGGTGGTGGGTCTGGGGGCGTCGGGGGTCGCACTGGCCGATCTGCGCGCGGCGCATAAGGGCGGTTTTGCCCGGATGATGGGCGAAATCTAAGTCAGCCCCCGGCAACTTGCGCCAACCAAGCCTTCGCAAATCGGGGCAGATGCGCGCGCTTGAGGGCCCGGCGGACGGCATCCGGATCGGTGACGCCCGCCTCGGCGGTGGCCTCGCGGACGGCCTGACACACCATTTCAGGCTCATGACTCAGCAACTCCCACAGGAAACCGTCCGGGTGGCGTGGCACTATCCCATGGGCGGCGAGGCGGCGGGCCGGAAAATCGCGCATGTTGAAGGTCAGCAGCTCCCCTGCCCCGGCGGCGATGGCGCCGGCGAGGACATGGGTGTCGGCTGGATCAGGCAGGTGGAGGGTTTGCTCGACCGCCGGATCGGCGGCCGCGCTGGCACCGGGAAAGGTGGCGGTCATGCGGGCGGTTATCGCATCGACCATCGCCTCGGTGGCGGGGCCACCGTCGCGGGCGGCTGCGATGCGCCATTCCATCAGGACGCGCGGGGTCCAGGCGGGGTGGAACAGCCCGGCCTCGGCGAGGCGCAGGATGATCCCCCGCGTCAGGGTTGGGAACAGGACGCAGGCATCGAGAAAAACGATCGGCCTAGCCATCGAGCCGGTAGAACATCGCCTTCAGGTAGCTAGTCTCGGGCAGCGCCATGTGGCTCGGGTGGTCCGGCCCGGCGCGGCCGGATTGAACCAGCGCCGCTCGAATGCCAATCCGGGCCAGCCCGCGGGCGTTGGCGCTGTGAAAACTTTGCGGATCGGTGGCGTGCGAGCATGAGCACAGCACCAGCCAGCCGCCGGGTTTGACCAGCGGTGCGGCAAGGCGGGCAAGCCGCTCATAGGCGCGCAGACCGGCGGTCAGAGCGGCCTTGTTGGGGGCGAAGGCGGGCGGGTCGCAGATGACGATATCGAAGCGCGCATCCTCGCCCGCCAGCGCTTGCAGGGCATCGAAGCCATCGGAGCGGCGGGTCTGGAAGCGGTCGGCGACACCGGTCAGCTGCGCGCCCTGCTCGGCCAGCGCCAATGCCGGGGCGGAGCTGTCGACTCCCAGCGCGCTGTCTGCCCCCGCCGCCAGTGTTGCCAAGGCGAAGCCGCCAACATGGGTGAAGATGTCGAGCAACCGGGCGTTCTTGGCCAGCCGCGCGACGAAGGCGTGGTTCGGGCGTTGATCGAAGAAAATGCCGGTCTTCTGACCGCCGGTCACGTCCGCCAGATAGGTCGCCCCGTTCATCTGCACCGGGATCGGTCCATCCACCGCGCCGTGGGTGACATTCAGGTATTCCTCCAGCCCCTCCAGCTTGCGCACGCGTGAGGTGGCGTTGACGACCAGATTGCGGGCGCCAGTCACGGCGAGGAGAGCTTCGGATAGCGGCGCCAGCAGCTGCTCGGCCCAGGCGGCGTTTGGTTGCACGACAATGGTGTCGCCGAAGCGGTCGGCGACGATGCCGGGCAGGTTGTCGGCCTCGGCATGGATCAGGCGATAGAACGGTGTGTCGAACAGCATCTCGCGCAGCGCCAGCGCGTGGCGGACGCGGGCGGCGAACCATTCAGTGCCAATCTCCGCATCTGGGTTCGGGTCGATCAGCCGGGCAGTGATGGTGCTGGCAGGGTTGAAAGCGGCCAGGCCCAGCGCGGTGTCGCCCTCGACCAGCCGCACCAGTGTGCCGGGGGCGAGGTTCTTGGTCCGCCGGTCCATGGCGATCTCGTCGGTGAAAGCCCAGGGCGCGCCATCGGCCAGGCGGCGACCCTTGCCGAGGCGCAGTTTTACAGTGGGGCGGTCGGTCGGGGTGGCGGTCATTGGCTGGGGCTTTCCTAATTTTGCCCGTGCTATCGCTAAACACCGGACAAGAAAAGGGGCGGGTTCCTGTTGGAACCCGCCCTAGTATACCGTCAGCACCCGGGAGGAGTGGTAAGACGGCGGTAATTTCAGATTGCCGTGGCCTCAGGCCTCGACGTGAGAGCTAGAGCCGGCGCGACCACTCATGCCGCGCCGCAACATGCTCCAGATCCGAACTGCGCCGTCGCGCAGAACGCGGGCGCGCATGATCCGCGTTTTCAACATGATCGCTTCGATCTCATGCTGCTTGGGATATTTGTCCTGAATTTCTTTGGATAAGCTGATCATATCATTCGCCTTTCCTTGGCTGCAAGCAACAACGGAACATCTTTGCTCGGTGCAAGAAGTCTGTCGTTGAGACAAAGATAGGAGTGATTGTGGGAAATTAGTCCCCCCAAATTTGCATAGCCCCTTTTCGCACTTGCGAAGGCCGTTCGCACTTGCAATATGATTTGGCAGGGCTAAGCTTGCGGGTCCGACCCCACTGATAGCAAACCGGTTAGAGGTCACCGACCTCGCCGCCCGCCTTCGAGCTCTCTATCAGCCAGTCGAACAGGTGCCGGGCGAACGAGCGAAAGCACACGATCTCCCACTCGCGCTCGGCCTTGCGCCAGAAGCCGACGGCGATGCCGCCGACATGGGTCCGCCGGGCGGTGCCGACCGGGAACGCCGCCTCGGACAGATCGACCGGCGCGCCCTTGGCCAGTACCTCGGCGACACCGCCACCGCTCAGCGTGATCACCGCGCGCGCGTCGGAGACGTTGACCGCCATGTGATGATCCCGCGCCAGCGCTTGACCCAGCGCCGCCACCAGCGTGTCTGCCTGATCGTAATCAGTGAGCAGCAGCAGCTCGTCGGGCGACATCCAGACAGCACCTTTGCCGTCTTTGAATGTTACCCGAAGGGGCTTGGGAACGTCGATGCCGGCCACCGCCTTTACCGCCTTTTTCAGCGCCGGAGACGCCAGATCGCCGCGCAGGGTTACCTGGCCGACAAGGCCTCGATCCTCGATGCCGATCGTGCATCCGGCCGGCGCGGCGGCCCGGTTCAATATGGAAACAGGCTCAGACATTCTGGCGCGCTCCTTGCCTGTCGTAGAACACCGGATCGACCACCGTGGCCCGCATTACCTTGCCGCCCTCCAACGGGAAGCTGAGGGTCTCGCCCATCCGCGCGGCGCCACCCTCGATCAGCGCCATGGCGATCGAGCGGTCCAGCGTTGGCGAGAAATAGGTCGAGGTGACATGGCCAATGGTGCGCATCTTAAGGCCATCCGGCCTGACCTCAGCAACCGCGTGGGCGCCGTCGGGCAGCACCTCACTTGGCTCCTCGGTTGCCAGGCCGACCAGTTGCTTGCGACCTGAGCGGGTCAGGTCGATGCGCTCCTGCGCGCGTTTGCCAAGGAAATCTTCCTTCTTCTTCGACACCGCCCAGGAAAGCCCGAGATCCTGCGGGATCACGGTGCCGTCGGTCTCGTCGCCGATCATGATGAAGCCCTTCTCGGCCCGCATCACATGCAGCGCCTCGGTGCCATAGGGCATGATGCCGAGCGGCTGGCCCGCCGCCAGCAGCGCGTCCCACAATATCTGGCCGTGGTTGGCGGGAGTGGCGATCTCGTAGCTGAGCTCGCCGGAGAACGAGATCCGGTACAGGCGGACCGGGCAGCCGGCGATCTGACCCTCGGCATAGCTCATGAAGGGCAGCGCCTCGGCCGAGATGTCGATCTCGGTGCCAGCTGCTTCCAGCACCGCGCGGGCATTGGGCCCAGCGACCGCGACCTGCGCCCATTGGTCGGTGACGTTGGCGGTGTAGACTTTCAGGTCCCACCATTCGGTCTGCAACCACTCCTCGAGGTGGCCATGCACCCGATCCGAGCCGCCGGAGGTGGTGTGGAGCAGGTACTCGTCCTCGCCCGTGCAGACCACGACACCGTCATCGAACAGAAAGCCATTCTCGTTGCACATCAGGCCATAGCGACATTTGCCCGGCTTCAGGCTCGACATCATGTTGGTGTAGATCAGGTCGAGGAATTTGCCCGCGTCCGGGCCTTTCACCGCGATCTTGCCGAGGGTGGAGGCGTCCAGCAGGCCGACCTTTTGGCGGGCGTTGAGGATCTCGCGGGTGACGGCCGCGTGGCGGTCTTCGCCGGGGCGGCGGTAGCAATAGGGGCGCTGCCAGTCGCTGACCGGCTCGAAATCGGCGCCGTTGGCGGCATTCCAGTCATGCAGCGGCGACTTGCGGATCGCCTTGAACAGCGGCCCCTTGGCCGAACCGGTGATGGCGCCGAACGAGATCGGCGTGTAGGGCGGGCGGAAGGTGGTGGTGCCGACCGCCGGGATTTCCGCACCCAACTCGTCAGCCAACAGCGCCAGTCCGTTGATGTTGGATGTTTTTCCCTGATCTGTCGCCATGCCCATCGTGGTGTATCGCTTGGTATGCTCGACGCTCTCGTAGCCCTCGCGGGCGGCCAGCCGCACGTCGGCGGCGGTGACGTCGTTCTGGAAGTCGACGAAATGCTTGGTGCCGTGGGCGTAGTTGCCGCGCGACGGGGTGAACCAGTGGGCGGCGATCGGGGCCATGGCGGGGTCGGACGCCTTCGGGGCCGGGAATTTCGCGCCTTGGTGCCCGCACTCCGCTGCTGCCGCGCGGCCGGTGGCGACCGCGTTGGCGATGGCCGCGCTGGTGCTCAGGTGGCCGTCGGCCGACCCGGCGCAGATGGTGTTGATCGCGCCGTCATGACCGGTCGGCGCGCCGCGCTCAGGCGCCGGGCGGAACATCACCGCCGCGTCGTCCCAGACCAGCTTGCCGCCGCAATGGGAATAGAGATGCACCACCGGCGACCATCCGCCGGACATCGCGACCACGTCGCAGGCGATATGCTCGGCCCGGCCGCCCATCTGGCCGGTGCCGGTGATGCGGCCAATCTCGACGCCAGTGACACGTTTGCCACCAGAGACCTTGCCGATGCCATGACCCTCGCGGACCGGGATTTGCAGGGCGCGGACTTGATCCGGCAGCGTGCCGGTGACCTGGGCGCGCACGTCGAGGACGGCGGCAACCCTGGCGCCCGCCTGATGCAGCGCGATGACTGTGCGGTAGGCGTCGTCATTGTTGGCGTAGACCACGGCCTTGTGGCCCGGCAGGACGCCCCAAAGGCGGATATAATCGCGCACGGCACTGGCCAGCATCACGCCGGGGGTGTCGTTGTTGGCAAAGGCCAGCGGGCGCTCCAGCGCGCCAGTGGCGACGATGATCCGCTTGGCACGGACCCGCCATAGGCGATGGCGCGGGGCGCCGGGCTGGCCTGGGCGGTGGTCGGAGACCCGCTCATACACGAGCGCATAGCCGTGGTCGTAAAGGCCCGAGGCCATGGCGCGGGAGCGCAGCGTGACGTTCTCCATGCCCGCCAGTTCATCGACCTGCCTGGCGGCCCAATCGGCGGCGGGCTGGCCGTCGACGTCGATATCGGTCTCGGCGTTGGCGCGGCCACCCCAATGGGCGGTCTGCTCGACCAGCAGCACCTTGGCGCCCGCCTCGCCAGCGGCGCGGGCGGCAGCGAGGCCGGCGAGGCCGCCACCGACCACCAGCACGTCACAAAATGCGTGAAAATGCTCGTAGGTATCGGGGTCCGCCTCGGTCGGGGGCTTGCCGAGACCGGCGGCGTTGCGGATTACCGGCTCGTACAGATGCTTCCAGGCGGCGCGCGGGAACATGAAGGTCTTGTAGTAGAACCCGGCCGAGAACACCGGCGCCAGCGAGGCGATCTTGGCGTTGATGCCGCCGATGTCGAAGTTTAGACTGGGCCAGTGGTTTTGTGATTTGGCGACCAGGCCGTGGTATAGCTCGGTCGTGGTGGCGCGCTGGTTCGGCTCGAACCGGGGGCCCTCGCCGACACCCATCAGCGCGTTCGGCTCCTCCGCCCCGCTGGCCAAGATACCGCGCGGGCGGTGGTATTTGAAGCTGCGGCCGACCATGACCTTGTCATTGGCGAGCAGGGCCGAGGCCAGGGTGTCGCCCTCGAAGCCTTGCAGGCTTTCGCCGTTGAAGGTGAAAATGATCGTCTGGGAGCGGTCCAGCAATGTGCCGCCGGAGTTCAGGCGATTGGCCATCTCAAGCCTCCCAATCCGGCCGCTTGGCCTTGATCGCGTCGATGATGTGCTGGGGCGGGACCGAGGTCTGGGCGGTGTAGGTGCCGAAGACTTCCAACGTCATCGTGCAGCGGGCGGCGTGGAACCACTTGCCGCAGCCGAAGGCATGGCGCCAACGCTCGAAATGCACGCCCTTGGGGTTCTTGCGGTCGAACAGGTAGCTGGCGAAGTCGGCGTCGGACGAGCCGGGGCCGAAACGCTTTAAATGCGCCTCGCCGCCGGGCGCCAGCTCGGTCTCGGCGCATTCGACGCCGCAATTGGGGCAGGTTAGGAGGAGCACTTTCTAGGTTCCTTTCCCGTCATTTACATGAGATCGACAGACAGTGAAATGCGAGATTAGCGATCCAATCGCCAAAGGCCCAAAAGAACGCACCAATTGCGCCCCAAAGAATTTGGGCTCGTATTAATGTCGTCTGCACTTTCCTAATGCTTGCGATTTGTTTCGGCGTCTGTTTTGCTAAATTTGAGATCGTCGCCGCAATCATGTTGCGCGTTTCCTCGCTTTTGATTGCTGGATTTATTCTATTTATAATATTGGAAAGGTCTTCGGACTCCGCAGCGCTCGGAAAATCGCGCGCCAGAGACGCTTGAAGGCTTTTGCCAAGTTCAATCTCATCCGACACCGGAAAAGTGAGCCAAAGAGCAAAGATAGCGAATATTGTTAGTGTAGCACCTGCTCTAGAAAGGACATGCTCCCCGATGACTGCATCAATGATGGCACCCCCAATAATAATTGTGAGCGCCACAATGGTTGTTGCGCCGCGCCTTGACGCAATTCTGGTGGCAAGCGAAAGATGACCGCCAGGTTTTGAAATTAAGTCCATCAGTGCGCCACCGCCGCCGCAACACTCTCGTCAATCATCCGCCCCTCACTAAACCGCTCCAAACTGAACGGCCCGGCCAGTGCGTCGGGCTCGCCCTTCGCCATTGTTGCCGCCATGGCCCAGCCACTGCCGGGGAT
This sequence comes from Thermohalobaculum sp., assembly GCA_035527255.1. Lineage (GTDB taxonomy): Bacteria > Pseudomonadota > Alphaproteobacteria > Rhodobacterales > Rhodobacteraceae > Thermohalobaculum. Next base: position 18,003 of record DATLAW010000285.1, read on the forward strand.
CGACTTGAAACCGCCGGTGCCCCAGCCGCAGTTGATGAACACGCCTTCGACCGGGGTTTTGCCGATGATGGGTGATCGGTCGCCGGTCATGTCGACGATGCCGCCCCATTGGCGCAGCATTTTCAGGCGCGAGATGATCGGGAAGGTTTCGCACAGCGCCCGAACGGTTTCCTCGGCGTGGTGGAACGATCCGCGCTGGGTGTAGGCGTTGTAGCCGTCCGAGCCACCGCCAATGACCAACTCGCCCTTGTCGGACTGGCTCATGTAGCCGTGCACGGTGTTGGCCATCACCACGATGTCGAGGCAGGGCTTGATCGGCTCGGATACCAGGGCTTGCAGCGGCACCGACTCGATCGGCAGGCGGAAGCCCGCCATATCAGCCAGCACGCCGGAATTGCCCGCGACCACAATGGCGAGCTTAGCGCAAGCGATGGCGCCGCGGGTGGTCTGGACGCCGGTCACCCTGCCCGCCACCCGGTCGATCCCGGTGACCTCGCATTGCTGGAGGATATCGACGCCCATGTCGGATGCCGCACGCGCGTAGCCCCAGGCCACCGCGTCGTGACGCGCGGTGCCACCGCGGGCCTGCCACAACCCGCCCAGCACCGGGTAGCGCGGGCCGTCGATGTTGATGATCGGGCACAGCTGCTTGATCCGCTGCGCATCGACCATCTCGCTGGTGATCGCGGCCAGGCGGTTGGCGTGGGCGGTACGTTTCCAGGCGCGCAACTCGTGCTCGGTCTGGGCCAGCATCAGCACACCGCGCGGGCTGAACATGATGTTGAAGTTCAGCTTCTGGCTGAGATCCTCGTACAGCGAGCGCGACAGCTCGAAGATCTCGGACGAGGCCGGTTGCAGGTAGTTCGAGCGGATGATGGTGGTATTGCGCCCGGTGTTGCCGCCGCCGAGCCAGCCCTTCTCCAGCACCGCCACATTGGTGATGCCGTGGTTCTTGGCCAAGTAGTAAGCGGTCGCCAGCCCATGGCCGCCAGCGCCGACAATGATCACGTCGTAGTGCGGCTTCGGCTGCGGGCTGCGCCAGGCGCGCTCCCACCCATGATGATAGCTGAACGCTTCTTTCGCGACGGCGAAGGCGGAATAGCGTTTCATCGTTCTCTCCAAGGCGCGGCGCGGGGTGTGGTCAAGGAATTAGACTACCTCCGGCATACCTGCCTAGGGGAATCCGTCGCCTGATCGTCCTATGGCGACATGCGGCGGCGACATGCGGTCGCTTGGCAAGGATGGGTTCGCCTTGGCGGTTGAACTGGGGCCACGGCGCGGTTACCTGTGGGCGCGAAGGAGGGCCGGTGATGGCGCTGTTCTACGCTGTGGCGGGCGCGCTGGCGCTTGCAACCGCGCTGATACTGGTCTGGCCGCTGATCCGGCCAGCCGCCGGCCGTGCCGGGCATGATACCCGTGACGTCCGCGATGCCCAGATCTACCGCGACCAGCTTGGCGAGATCGAGCGCGACCTGGCCCGTGGCACGATCAGTGCCAGCGAGGCGGAGGGCGCGCGGGCCGAGGTGTCCCGGCGGCTGATCAATGCCACTGGCCGCGGCGAAGCGTCGACCAGCGATGCGCCGGCGCCGCGCGGGTATTCGCGCCTGCTGACCGGGATGGTGCTGATCGGGACGCCAGCGCTGGCGGTAACCCTCTATCTGGCCAACGGCATGCCGAACCAGCCCGACCTTCCCTTGGCCGAGCGGTCGGCGGTTGTGGCCGGTCAGGCGGATCGCCCGTCGCAGGCTGACGCGGAAGCGGCGTTTGCTCCCGAGCCGCCCGCGCCGATGACCGAAGAACTGCAAGAGTATGCGGATATGACGCTGCGGCTGGAGACCATGCTAAAGCAGCGGCCCGACGACGCCAAGGGGTTGGAATTGCTCGCGACGGCATATATGCGGCTGGGCCGCTACGGCGATGCATGGCGTACCTACGAGTTGCTGCTTGGCATCGCCGGTGGCGACACCGGTGCCGCGCGCTACGGCGCGTTGGCTGAGGCTATGGTGCTGGCGGCGGGAGGTTATGTTTCGCCCGAGGCGGAACGGATTATCGGCGCCGCGCTAACCCGTGACCGTACCCTGACGGTGGCGCGCTATTATGCCGGGCTATTGATGGCGCAGACCGGGCGGATCAACGAAGCGATCACGATCTGGGAGCAGTTGAAAGCGGATACGCCCGCTGATTCTCCTTCGCTGACGTTCCTCGACGGCATGCTGGCCGAGGCAAAGGCGCTGCGGGAAGGGTCGCCGGGGCCAAGCGCCGCCGATATCGAGGCAGCCGGGGCGATGTCGCCCGACGATCGCCAGGCGATGATCGAGGGCATGGTCGCGCGGCTGGAGGGACGCCTGACCTCTGAGGGTGGAGAGGTTGAAGAGTGGCATCGACTGATGAACGCCTATGTCCAGTTGGACCGGCCCGACGACGCGGCGCGGATCGCCCGGCTTGGCATCGCGGCGTTCGGCAATGCCACCGAGGCGGATTTCCTGCGCGAACAGGCGCTGGTGATGGGATTGTTCAACGAATGACCGCGCCGATCCATGATGACATATCGGAACTGGCAGGACTGCGCGGCCCACTGATCGGGCTGGACCTCGGCACCAAGACCATTGGTATCGCGATCAGCGATGGGTTGCGAATGACGGCGACGGCACTGGAGACCGTGCGCCGGTCGAAATTTGCCACCGATGCGGCGCGGCTGCAGGAGATCATCGCCGGCCGTGGTATCGCCGCGGTCGTGCTCGGGTTGCCGCGGAACATGGACGGCTCGGAGGGGCCGCGCTGCCAATCGACCAGGGCATTTGCCCGCAATCTGGCGGAACGCATTACCCAGCCAATCTCCTTTTGGGACGAGCGTCTATCGACCGTGGCCGCCGAGCAGGCCTTGCTGGCGGCGGATTCGTCGCGAAAACGTCGGCGGGAGGTGATCGACAAAGTCGCCGCTGCGTTTATCTTGCAGGGAGCATTGGACCGATTGGCGGAAATCGGCCGGCAAGCGAATGCGCAAGGATACTGGAACGCCGATGACCGATGAGATCTGGCAACGTGACGAGGTCGAGAGCCCTTGCGTCAAGATCTGCATAATCCATCCGGAGACCCGGCTGTGTCTGGGTTGCCGGAGGTCGATCGACGAGATTAGCCGTTGGTCGGGCATGACCACCGAGGAACGGCGCGAAATCACCGAAGCGCTGGCCGACCGGAACCCCGGCCCCAACCGGCGCACCGGTGGCGCCAGCGTTCGCCGGGCCGCGCGGCGCGGCCAGTAATTTCCAATCCGACCAGTCTCGCCGTCCAAACACATTCTTTTAGTCAGATCGAATCCGTGCTATTTTAATCTGAAATACATGGCGGTTCGGCAACACTTCCGTGGTCGTCCGTTGAATCCGGGTGTTTACTGCTTATCCTTTGGAAGCGAACAGGAGAAACGCACAAACGATGCTGTTTTGGCCGGTAATCATTATCGGGTTTGCGGTTCTGGCGCTATTGCTGTCACAGCCATCGGCGGATGTTGTGGTTGTCGGCGGGCAGTTGGATATGCGGGCCGTTTATCTCGCTGTGCTGTTAGCAGCCCTGATCATCGCTGGTGTGGGACGATTGCTGTTGCGTGGCGGACACAAAACATTTGTGCATGCCGCGGCTACGCTTGGCACCATCGCGGGGCTGGTAACTGCGTTCGCGTTTCGCGATCAAGCGGCCATCATCATTCAGGATATCCGGGCCGAGTTGATGCCAAGCGTCGCCCTGTCGCGCGCCACAGGCGAGACCGTACTCGGTCGTGCGTGGGATGGACACTACCGCGCCGAGGCCGAAGTCAACGGTGTCGGTTTGAGGTTGATAGTCGATACCGGAGCATCGATGGTGCTCATCCCCTATGAACAGGCTGCCGCTCTCGGGATCAACATAAATACTCTCGATTATTCGATGCCGGTAACCACTGCGAACGGGCGCTCGTCGGTCGCGCCGGTTCAGCTCTCGTCGATCAGGATTGGACAAATTGCTGTATTCGACATCGCAGCAGCCGTCGCTCAACCGGGCCGGCTGAAAACCGGCCTTCTGGGAATGAGCTTCCTCGACAAACTGAGCGAGACATCATTCCAAGGCGACAAACTGATCCTGCGCCAGGATATCCCCGGCACGGACAATAGTATTCGCAATATCTCCAGCGGAAACTGAATCAGGGCGGTTTCAATCCAAACCGGGTCCTTGGCGGGCGGCAAATTATCTGGCGACAATCTGGCGTAGCTTTCGGCCAAAAACCACTGGACTGTCGGAGCGGATGTTCAGGGCCCGTTCAGCCACCAGTCTGTCGCCTGCCCTACCTCCAGTTCAGGACGAAAATAGACGATCATGCGCGGACCGGTCTCGGGCGATGTGCCCCATGGCGCGACACCGTGGAGCACGAGCCGGTGGGCGAGATAGGCTTGTCCCGGGTTTGCATGAACCGGCACCCGGGCGCAGGTCTCAAACGCCTCGCGCCGGGCGGCGACATAGGCCTCGGTGACATCTTCCGCTGCCCAGTCGGCGGGCGCGATGCCTTCAAATCGCGCCCGGAACGCCTGGCGCATCAGTTCATGTGATCCCTCGTAGACCGTGAACGGCGCGGCATCGGGACGGGTCTCGGTCAGCGGAATTCCGAGGATGAAGGCGTGGGTCTCGCCCAATTTACGCCGGCGGCCCGGCTCGGACCGGCGCAGGCCATCGACATGGGCGGCATCACGGTCGCGGCGGAAGCGGAAGGCGGACGCGGTCTCGCCGTCCCATGGTTGGGGATAGCCGGGAAAGCAGACCGACACCTGGGCCTTGTCCCAGGTGATGCCGCCGAGGCCAAGGACCTGCCGAATAAAGTCAATCACCATCCCGGCGAGGGACGGCACATTCCGGTCGGGTACTGCACCGGCGGCATCGTTTGGCAGGGCGTTGACCCCGGCGAACCAGGTGCCGCCGCACCTTAGCCACTGCGACCGCAGGTCCGGATCGTGCAGCGCTGCCTCGGCAACCGGGCGCACTGCCTCGACCCAGGCAGCGATCACAGGGTCATGGTCGAAGGCGCACCATCCGCGCTGGAAAAACTGCCTCGCCTGACCGTCCATCGCCTACTCCGCCAAAGCAATGAGGGGGGCGCTGATCGGCATCAGCCCGCTCAATGCCTGGTCGATCAGTTCGATCCCGACACCCGGACGATGGGCATGATCGGAAAGGACACGCCGCCAGTGCCGGGCGCCGGGGCGGCCGGCAAAGGCGCCCAGCATATGGCGGGTGATCTCGATCAGCCGGGCGCCGGCGGCCAGTTCGGCCTCGATGTACGGGTACACGGCACGCACCGCGTCCTCGGCTGAAACCGGCGGGTGGGGGATGCCGGTCACCAGCGCATCGGCGCGGCCGAGGACCGCTGCCGGTTCATGATAGGCGGCGCGGCCAACCATGACGCCGTCGAAGCCCTCGGCCAGGTGGCCTTCAGCCTGATCCAGCGAGGCGATGCCGCCATTTAGGATGATATCCAGATCGGGCCGCTCACGCTTGACCCAGCCAACCAGCGGGTAGTCAAGCGGCGGGACATCGCGGTTCTCCTTCGGGCTCAGCCCGCTCAGCCAGGCCTTGCGGGCATGAATGGCAAAGACCCGCACCCCGGTGGTGGCGACCCGATCGATGAAGGCGGGCAGAACCACCTGCGGGTCCTGGTCATCGACCCCGATCCGGCATTTCACCGTTATCTCCGGGCCATCCGCCCCGGCAGCCTCGATCATCGCCGCCAAGCAGTCGGCCACCAGATCGGGCTGGCGCATCAGGCAGGCGCCGAAAGTGCCCGATTGCACCCGGTCCGACGGGCAGCCGACGTTCAGGTTGATCTCGGCGAATCCAAACGGCGCGGCGGTCCGCACAGCCCGCGCCAGCTGGTCGGGGTCGGAGCCGCCGAGTTGCAGGGCCAACGGGTGCTCGGCACTGTGGTGGCCGAGCAGATAGGCGACGTCGCCGTGGACGATCGCGTTCGATGTGATCATCTCGGTATAGAGCAGCGCATGGGCGGTGAACTGGCGATGGAACATCCGGCAATGCCGGTCGGTCCAGTCCATCATCGGCGCGACACAAAGGCGCCGGGCCTGGCGCAGGTTGGGCCGCAGGTTCGGGTGATGCGAGTTACTCATCGCCCCCATATAGCGTCCCCTCCCCAGGTTGTTCCAGCCCCGTACTTGCAGGCTAGCTATGGTTTGCGGCATGCTCGGGCACCCAGAACAGGAGATACCGCAATGACCTCGTTCAACCCAGGCACACCCGACGGGCACAACGCCAGCAACCACAGCGCCATTTCGCCGGACGGGTCGGCAGTGCCGCGTCAGCGCTATACCGTCCCCGCCCGCTGCGGCGTCGCGGTCAGGCTGGCAGCGGGACAGCAACTGACAGTGATTAACACCCACGGCACCCAGGTTGGCGACTTCTGGGCCTTCAACGCCGATGATCCGGGTGAGTATATGTCGATGGAGCACATCCATGTGGATATCGGCTCGATCTTTCCCAAGGCTGGCGAACGGCTGATCACCAATCGCCGCCGGGTGCTCCTGCAATTCGAGGAAGACACCTCACCGGGCGTGCATGATACGGTGATCGCCGCCTGCGATACCTACCGCTATCAGCAGCTTGGCTGCACCGAATACCATGACAACTGCACCGACAATTTGCGCATGGCGCTGATCGCCATCGGCGAGCGGGCGCCGGGGATTCCAGCTCCGTTCAATTTGTGGATGAACATCCCGGTCGCGGGGGATGGCAAGGTCGACTACCTGCCGACCGTCTCAGACCCAGGAGACCGGGTGGTGTTCCGGGCCGAAATGGCGGCAATCGCGGTGATTTCGGCCTGCCCGCAAGACATGTCGACGATCAACGGCCCGAACGGCGAGATAATGGATCTGGCGTTAGAGGTGACGTGAAATGTGACGGGCGGGATCGGTTGTTTTCTACCAACTGCCGGATATCGAAACAGTTGCTCAAGACCTGTAACCGCAGCTTGAGGAAGCGGCGCACGTCGATGCGGCAGCCCGAGCTGAGGCCCGTGGTGGCGGCGCTGCGATTACGCAACATATGGATCTGGAGATCCCGGCCACGAGCGCTGGAAGCCACGATTTCAAAATGGCCCAACATACTGGCCGTAGAACCTTCGAAATCGCTGCCGTCGCGACTTACATGGTCAGTTTCCCACCGGGTGCATCGGGCCTTCCTGACTGACTGGCAATGCGTGCGTCCAAAAATTTTATCCAACCTGGCGCGCATACCAGCTGAGGAAGGCCGAGATGCCCCACTCCATCGACGATAACGGGCCAGGCCGGTAGCGAATTGAATCGACGCCCGCCTGATTGTTGCGGATGATCCTCTCATCGTCCTTGGTGGTCACATCCCACAGCCAGATCAACGCGCCCAGCTGGTAGTCGCGGCCCTCGACGGCATCCTGGCGGACTATCCAGACGGTCTGGATCTCGGTCTCGCGCGGCCCGCGCGGCAGGAATCGATAGCCGACGACGTGGTCGGAATAGGCGAGGAAATGATTGACCGGGCCGATCGTGATGTCGGTCGCGCCACCGTCATAGCCGGTCAGATCACCAAGCAGCGGCGCCAGACCGCCACCGTCCCTGCTGCCGGTGTCGTAGCCGGAGTACAGCGGATAGCGGCGGTGATAGATATCGGCGCCCAGCGGCTGGGCATCGAGGCCGGAGGCATTAACCACCTCGGTCGTCAGCCCGGCCGCGCGGGCCTTTTCCCGCATCGCACCAACCAGCTCCTCGGTCATCGACGCTGGATCTTTCAGGCTGTGCGAGCGCGAGTATTCCTTGTGCGACGGGGCACAATGATAGCATTCGAGGTAGTTCTCAAGCGCCAGTTTCCAGTTGGCCGGCACCGGGTAGCTTTTGGTGTGGGCGACCTTGGCGCTCTCCAGCCCGAACGGGGCGACATGGGGTTTGAGTCGGGCCAGAGCGGGGGCCAGATCGGGCGGGTTTTCACTTAAGTTTAAGAAGATAAGGCCTTCGAATATCGTGATATTCACCCGACCAAGACTGTGCGTCTCGGCGTCGAAGTCCTCACCCATCATGCGCGCGCCGCGCAAAGCGCCGTTCAGGCCGTAGGTCCAGCCGTGGTAGGGGCAGGAGAACACCCGGGCATTGCCGGAGGACTCCAGACAAACCCGCGAGCCGCGGTGGCGGCAGACGTTGAGGTGGGCGCGGACCTCGCCGTCGCCATCGCGCAGGATGATCACCGACTCGGTGCCGAAGGTGAACAGGAAGTAGTCGCCGGGGTTGGGGATCTGACTGACATGACCGGCCCAGAGCCAGCTTTCGCACCAGACCTTCACGATATCGCGCTCGTAGACGGCGGGCGATGTGTAGAACATCCGCTCCAGCGAGCGGCCCGCGGTATAGGCGATGGCGCGCTCGCGCATCAGGTCGATTTCACCCATCGCCCCCTCCCGGAACGGTCAAGGACGGCATATCGCGGACAAACAGATCGCGCTCGACTGCCAGCGGGTCACGCTGGAAGTTTCGCGCCGCCAGATGGCCGGAAAAAACCGCATCCGCGATCAGCCCCGGCGCCAGCGCATCACCGATGGTCTGGACACTGCGGAGCGGGCCGTCGGGTTGAGCGGCGATGCTGGCCTGCAGGCCCTCGGCCAAGCGGGCTTCGGGCAATCGCTCGGTGACCAGGATCAGGGTGGCGCAGGGGATCTGGCGGGGTTGGCCGGTGTAGGTGCAGTTCATCTCAACCCAGCCTGCCCCAGCGCCGGTCACCATCTGGCTCAGCTGGAGCGAGACCCCAAGCCGCATCAGCGACGCCTGAACCCGCCCCTGCTCCAGCGTATGGGTGGTCCAGGGCGAGACAGTGGCGGCGGGGGTGACCAGCGTGATATCCGGGCAATGATCGGCCAAGTGTTCGGCGATCACCCCGGCCATATAAGCCTGATCGCTGTCATAGATCACCACCGGACCGGCCATCGGCCGCCCGCCGCGCATGATGTCGTCCGGGGTCAATACGGCGATGTGGTCAAGGCCAGTGATCGGCTTGCGCTGGCCGCGCCCCAAGCCGTCGGCACGCCAGTGCGCGCCGGTTGCGACGATGACATGCGGGAAGTCGAACTCGAGGATATCCGACACTTCCAGCGGGCTTTCGCGGTAGATGCTCACATTGGCCCGGCGAACCAGCGCATGCTCGCGGTAGTCGCGCACCCGCAGCCATGAGCCAAGCCCCTTGAGCCCGGATTCCAGCAATGCCCGCCCACCGAGTTCGGCCTGAGTTTCGGCCAGAGCGACGGTATAGCCCCGGTCGCTGAGCTGGCGGGCGCATTCAAGGCCGGCGGGCCCTGCCCCGACGATCAGGACGCCATCGTCGCTGGTGCGTTTGGTGGTCCGCTCCGGGTGCCAGCCGCGGCGCCATTCCTCGCCCATGGTCGGGTTCTGGGTGCAGCGGATCGGAATGCCGATATTGTCGCTGGAGACGCAGATGTTGCAGCCGATGCATTCGCATATCTCGTCGACCCGGCCGTCCCTGATCTTGTTAGGCAGGAACGGATCGGCGATCGAGGGTCGCGCCGCACCAATCAGGTCAAGCACGCCGCGGCGGATCAGCCCGGCCATGCGATCGGGTGAGGTATAGCGCCCGACACCGACCACCGGCTTGTTGGTCACGCTTTTGACGAACGAAGTATAGGCGTCCTGATAGCCCTCGTCAGGCGCATACCGGGCGGTCTGCGAATCGTTGTCCCATCCGGCCACGTTCACATCCCACAGGTCAGGCAAATCGGCGAGCAGTTCGACGACGCCGCGGCCTTCCTCATGGGCCTGGGTCCCGTCGGCGCCCATCAGGTCATCGACGGCATAGCGAAAGGCGATGGCGCATTCCCCGGCGGCCTCGTCCAGCGCGTCCTCCAGCAGTTCGCGGGTCAGGCGAACACGGTTCTCCAGCGAGCCACCATATTCGTCACTGCGCTGATTGAGCGTCGGCGACAGGAAATGATGGGCGATGGTCATGTGGTGCCCGGCATAGACATAAATGATATCGAATCCGGCCTTCCTGGCGTTGCCGACGGCGCGCCGGTGCCATTGGCGCAGTGCCCGGATATCTGACTTGTCCATCGCCCGCGCCTGCTTCGGATGGATCCATTTTACTGTCATATGCGACGGGGCAAGCGGTGGTATCCGGGTGAACAGGTTCGGCGCGTGGTGGCCGTTGTGCGCCAGCTCGATCCCGGCCAGGGCATCATGCGCGTGGACGGCCTCGGTCATCAGCCTCAGCGCGGGGATATCGCGCTCGTCCCAGATCCGGCTCTCGGCGCAGGGCGACAGGTCCGAGGATGGATGGATCTCCGCCTCCTCGGTGCAGACCACGGCCCAGCCGCCCTCGGCTTTCATCCCGCGTATCGCCGCTTGGGATTGCGGGTGCGAATGCCCGCCGCCGATGCAATGCGGCACCTGGTAGAAGCAGTTTTTGGCGGTGACCGGACCGATTTTCACCGGCTCGAACAGGATCGCATAACGTGGATCTACCGACATTTCCGCTCCGGTTTGGAAAGGGTTGGTGGGGTGTGCTGATATTTGAATGGACGATCGTCCATTGTCAAGCTAGATTGCAGCGGTGACCGGTAGCCGACAGGCGCAAAAGCGATGGAACAGATACAGACGCCCGAGCCCAACAAGCGCGCGAAGTCGAAAGCCCGCAGCCATCAGGCGCTGATCGATGCGACCTTGGAGATTATCGCCGAGGAAGGCATTGGTGGGGCGTCAGTCTCGCGGATTGTCGAGAAAAGCGGCCTGTCGCGCGGCATGATCCATCTGCATTTCGAGACCAAGGAAAAACTGCTGGTCGAGGCTGCCCGGTCGATGGCCGACGATTACTACCGGAACCTGTTCGAGTTTATCGATGCCGCGCCGGACCTGCCGGCGCAGCGTCTGATTGCAATGATCGATGCCGATCTGGGTGAAAGCAGCCTGAACGCGAAAACCATCGCGATCTGGTTTGCCTTTCGCGGTGCGGCCCGCGCGCATAATGAGTTCGCCAGGTATTCGGACACCCGCGATCGTCGCCTGAGGGATCTGTTCACGGCGACGTTTGCCGAACTGCTAGGCAACTCGGCGGACACACCCGAAGTCATCGATGCCGCCAATGGCACAATCGCCCTGATGGAGGGCATGTGGGCCGATTATTTTCTGCACAGCGGTGCGTTCGATCGCGATGCGGCCAGGCGGGTGGTGCTCCACTTCATCGCTGGTGTGCTGCCAGAGAGCGTCGGGTTCCGGCGGATTGCGGCGCAATCAATCAGGTGACTGGCACCAGCCGGTCCCGGAGCACGGTGACGCCGAGGCCCGGCCCGTCGGCGGGCGCGGTGATGATCCCGCCCCGGCCAAAGCGAATGCGCGGCTCGGTCAGGTCATGCGCCAACAGGTAGCCGCCATAGGCGCATTCCATCGCAATCAGGTCGACGCCGCACGCCGCCGCCAGCGCCAGGGCGGCGCGGCTGAGGATGCTGGTCTCGCCGACATGGCAACCGAGAATGACGCCGAGGCCGCGCTGCCGGGCAGTTTGCAGCATGTCGAGGCTGCGCAGCAGGCCGCCATGCTTCGATACCCGAAGATTGACAATCCAGTCGGCGCCTTCGACGTTGGCGAGGTCCTCCGGGCGCACGCCGCTTTCATCGAGGATAATCCGGGCACCGGTCATTGATGCAACGGCGCGCATCCCGGCGTAGTCGCGCGCGGCCAGTGGTTCCTCGATGGCCCAGACCTGCGCCCCGGTTGCCTTGAGGTGGGCGGTGCAGTCGTCGGCGGATTGGAACAGGTTGTTGGCGTCAACGCGCAGGCGGGCGGCACGGCCGATGGTCCGGCGGATGATTGTTAGCCGGGCACGGTCCGCCGCCGGGTCTGGTGAAAGCTTGACCTTGGCGTTGGTCATGCCGAACGCCCGATAGCCAAAGCTGATTGCCGCAGTGGCCATGCGGCCGGTAACGCCGAGCGCCGCCGAGATGATCACCGCGCGCGGCGGCGGCAGGCCGAGGAACGCCTCGACGCCCTGCCCCGCCTGCTGGGCGAACAGGTCGATCAGCGCGATCTCGATGGCCGCGAACGCCGCCGGATTGGCGTCGATTGCGTCGCCATGTGCGCCGATCCAGGCACGCAAGGTCGGCAGGTCGCTGATATCGGCGAGGCTTGCACGGTGAGCCTCAAAGAATCGGGTTGCAGTTGCAATTGTCTCGCCAGTTACATAGCCGCGCGGACAGCCCTCGCCGTAGCCGGTCAGGCCGCCTGCATGGGCGATACAAACCACATTCTCGGTCTCCGACCGTGTTGCCGAGCCGTGAGTGAAGCGCATCCGGAACCGGGCCGGGAAGGTCATCAGCCTGAGTTGCACAGCGGTCATTCCTCGGGGCTCCATCGATAGGGGCCGAAGTCGAATCGCCACCGCGCGGCATCGGCCAGCAGCGGCGGCTTGACCTGCGCCTCGCGTTGACCGGCAGCAACGGCGGCGACCTTGACCGCCTCGCCTGTGCCCGGCTTTAAAAAAATAATCTGGGCCGGCGACAGCCTGCCGGAGGACCGTTTGGCGGCATATTCGACATTGGATTCGCAAAGCGCTGCGTCGAACAACGAGGCCGCCTGATCGGCACGCTGACCTGTTGGCGGCGCATCAGTCTCGTGAAACAGCCGGTATCTGGCCGCCTCGGCGTCGGCGATTGCAATGAAAAAAGCGGGCGGGATGCCAGTGTCAGCCGCCGCCCGGCGCACCGCCTCGATCACCTGGGTCTCGTGGATCTTCTCGCCGGTGATCGAGGTCATGCCCTGTCCCTTGCGCACGAACCCCAGCGCCGGGCAGTCGCCGACCCGGCCGGTCACCTCGACGACATCGTTGATGTTGTAGCGATACAGGCCGGAGGGCGTGGTGGCGAAGACGTAGTAGCGCCGCTCCTCCTCGATCTGGTCCAGCCACAGGAAGGCTGCCTCGCCGCGCTCCCAACGGTCCTCCTCGACGAACTCGAACACGCTGTGGCGGATGTCCGGCAGGCATAGATTCGCGGCGGCATCGACGTTGATGGCGCCAACGAACTCGCTGGAGCGGTAGCCGATCTCGACGACCTGAATTTGGGACGGCAGCATCCGCCGAAGCTGGTCCAAAGCAACACAGCAGTTGCCGCCGGTCCAGGTGGCGAGGGTGTTCAGGCGGGGCCAGATGTGGCCCAGTGGCAGGCCATGCCCGATGGCCGCCTCAAGCTCCCTTGCCCGATCCGGTCGCGCCCGGGAATCCGCCAGATCGCGCAGCACCTCCTCGGTGTTTTGGCGGATATGGGCGAACACCGACAACAGGGTTGAGGGGTTGGCGGTGATGATCCCGGTTAGGTCGTCAGCCGCCAGCGCGGATAAGGCGTAGGCGTGGTA
>DATLAW010000286.1:0-4068 GCA_035527255.1 Thermohalobaculum sp.
CCCGACTGGTACCATGGGTTGTTTCTCACCGATTGGCCACTCTACATCCTGTGCGCCATCACCGGGCGGTTGGCGTTCGATCCGGAAGCCGTGGCGCTTTATCGCCTGCATGACGGGGGCGTATACAGCTCGCTGACCGAGGCCAAGAAACTTGCGAATACATACGTTTTCCTTACACGAATGAACAACTGCCTCGATCGCCGGTTCAATCAGATGGCGCGGGCGGGCTGCACTCGGCTTTTTCATGATTGGGCCATCGCCTATCTAGACGATGGACAGATTGGTCTGGCCTGGAAGTCGTTAGGCTATAGCCTTCGTGGAGGTGGAGTCGGGCTGAGCGTTTCATGGCGGCAATCGCTGCGCCTGTTCTTGCGGATTCTAAAGATGTCGGTGACCCGATGACTCCACCGATGCCAGAGAGCCCTCACGCACGATACCGCGACAAGGTGGATCCGCGGCCGGCAGGCGAAGACACGCCATTCTGGTCGGTCATGATCCCGTCCTACAATTGCGGCGATTATCTGCGTCTGACCTTGGCCAGTGTGCTCGCGCAAGATCCGGGGGCCGACAAGATGCAGATCGAAGTCGTCGACGACTGTTCCGAGGACGGCGATCCCGCAGGCATCGTCGCTGATTTTGGGCACGGGCGGGTGGGCTATTTGCGCCAACCACGCAATGTCGGTCACATCGCCAACTTTCACACTTGTATTCAGCGGGCCCGAGGCCGGGTTGTGCATATTCTGCATGGCGACGATCTGGTCGAGCCCGGTTTCTACGCGGCGCTCGAAGATGGCTTTCTGTCCGATCCATTGATCGGAGCGGCGTTCTGCCGGGCGACATACATCGACGCGGACGGCCGTGAAATGGGAAGGACCGAGGTCGAGGCGGAGACGGCAGGCCCGATGGCAAACGGCCTCGCGCGGCTGGCGCGCGAGCAACGCATCATGACCCCTTCTATCGCCGTACGGCGGGAGGTCTATCGCGAACTGGGCGGCTTTGACCGGCGTCTGAAATGCAGCGAAGATTGGGAAATGTGGGTGCGCATAGCGGCTTTCCATCCGATCTGGTACGAGCCGAGGCCGCTCGCCAAATACCGTATGCATCAGAATTCCAATACCGGCCGGCATCTGCGTTCTGCCGGCGACATGGCCTATACGCGGCGCGCCATCGAGATCTTCGCAGACTATCTCACGCCGCAAATGCGGAGGACTGTGGTGCCTCAGGCCAGGCGGGCCTATGCGCGGAGTTCTCTCGACATGGCGCGGAATATGCTGCGACTGGGTGAAAAGCGGGCCGCGTGGGCGCAAGTTTGGCAGGCGGTTCGGTTCGATGCCTCGCCGGAAGTTTTGCTCAGCGCCGCCAAGATCGTGGCGCGATCGATTGGTTCAATCGGAGCGGCCAACTCATGACCAATTCGCAGGCTACGCGCGTTGCCATTGCCGGTTGTGGCGCCGTCGCCTCAACGTACTACGCCCGCGCGCTGACGTCCCTGAAGCGAAATGGGAGGATCGAGACTGTTGGGGCCTTCGACCCGGACGACGCCAAGGCCGTGAAGTTCACGCAAATTGTTGGCGGCGGCACAGTGACGGCAACCTTTGCCGAATTGCTCAGATGCGGCGCTGACCTGATGATCGTGGCATCGCCGCCTGGCGCCCACGCCTACCAGGTGGTCGAGGCGCTCGAAGCGGGAATAGACGTTCTCTGCGAGAAACCGCTCGCCATTGGCGCAGACGAGGCAAGGCGGATGATCTCGACGGCCGAACGTATGGGCCGAAAGCTCTTCGCCGGACATGTTCGGCGCCAGTTCGCCGTGACAAAGGCGATACACGGG
The DNA here is from genome assembly GCA_035527255.1 of Thermohalobaculum sp. GTDB lineage: Bacteria > Pseudomonadota > Alphaproteobacteria > Rhodobacterales > Rhodobacteraceae > Thermohalobaculum. Next base: position 1,832 of record DATLAW010000286.1, read on the forward strand.
CTCATTGCTTCGGGGAGTTTGGGTGACATCCGCTCGGTCTCGTGCTTTGAAGGTGGCCCCTTTGCCTGGCCGGTCCATGGGCCAAGTTATTTTTCGCGCAGCGCCTCAGGCGGCGGTGTGCTGCAAGACATCGGCACCCATTGCATCGATCTCATGTGCTGGTGGTTCGGGATGCCGGCAAATATTCAATACCAGGACGACGCCATTGGCGGGGTCGAGGCTAATTGCCTCGTGACCCTCGACTATCAAGGCTTTCGCGCCAAGATTCGTCTCAGCCGTGACTGGGCGAGACCGAACATCTATCGGATCGAGGGCACGAACGGCTGGCTGGAGTGGCAGGTCGATGATCTGACGAGTTTTGATTTCGGTTTCATGGACGGCCTTGATGGCACACGGATCGCGATGCGGCTGAATATCGGTGCCGACCTGACCGGTGACGACTTCCATCTAGCTTTTGAGCGCCAGATCAGCGCCGCTCTCGATGCCGGGCGTGGGGCAGACAATGGCGCTGTGACCGCAGAGATGGTTCTGCCAACGATCGAGCTTATCGAGAGTTGCTACGCCAACCGGACTCAAATGTGCCTGCCATGGTTGTCCGAGGACGAAGCTCGACGCGCCATGCAATTGGCGGGAGTGCGGCAATGATCAATCGCATCGCTGTCTTGGGTGCTGGCGGCTTCATCGGCAATCGCACGGTCGAAATGTTCTGTCTCGGTTCAAAATACGAGGTCCGTCCCGTTGTACGAGAGGCGCGTGCGCTGGCAATGGCCAGCCGCTTTGCGCTTGATGGTCGGATCGCGGACGGCCGCGACCGTGTGGCCCTGACCTCGGCGTTCGAAGGGTGCGATGCCGTCATTCATGCCATAGCCGGTGACCCGGCGACGATTCTTGGCGCGCTCGAGCCGGTCTATCGAGCCGCTGAGGCGTCTGGCGTCCGCCGGCTCATCTATCTCAGCTCGGCGTCGGTCCATGGTCAGGCGCCCGCGCAGGGCGTGACCGAGGCGACTCCGCTTACCGACCGCCAACCAATCGCTTACAATAATGCCAAGGTCCGTGCTGAGTGGCGCCTGCAGGAAATGCGACAATCCGGCAACGTGGAACTGGTGATCCTGCGGCCGGGGATCGTTCATGGTCCGCGCGCCTACTGGACCGGTGGCTTTGTCGATGAGCTGCTTGCCGGCGATGCCTATCTGATCGACGGCGGCAAGGGCATTTGTAACGGCGCTTATGTCGACAACGTCGTCCATGCCATCACCTGCGCTCTCGAGACCGAGGCCAAACACGCCGACCGGCAAGCCTATCTTATCGGTGATGCCGAGACATTCACTTGGGCCGATCTTGTTCGTCCGCTCGCGAGGGCTGTCGGTTTTGCACTTGACGATCTGCCCGAGCCGGTCTTCGAGGCCTCACCGGGCATCTTCACGTTGCTGAAGAATTCTGACCCCGTGCAGGGCATGATGCGGCGCCTGCCGCGGGCGCTGCGCGTTGCCCTGAGAGCAGGCTATAGGGAGTTCCGTACCGAGCGCGGGCAGGACGCTGGAGGAACTCCTGGTCCGAAGCGTCCGGTTGCGACACAGGAGCGGGCGTTGTTGCATCGTTGCGCCTGGAAATTCCCGCACGGCAAGGCTGCGACGGAGATTGGCTACTCACCGCCGATAAGCTTTTCCGAGGCCCAGCACCGGACGTTAGGGTGGCTCGATTTCGCCGGGTATCCAATCATCGCCTAACATGGCTACCGGGGGCAGCAGCTATCCTCCCGATGACCCTGGAGGGTCGGCACGCTTGATGGCGTAGCAATGGGTGCTTTGTGCTCGAAAGCTCGCCCATACTCAGCGTCCCGTTGATCAAGTTTCGCAATAATCCGTCTGACATGGTAGTTGAGGCTCAGATTGGGCGCCTCGTTCGGACCAAGCTCGGAAAACTTCCGCCTTTCGGTCCCAGTTCCTGACATCGGGATCGCGCCGCGCGGTCGCGCTGCGCGGCTTGTCTGGAGGCGGTAAAGCAGAAACCAAAAGCCATCGCCGAGCGACCGGGCATTCGCGTTCTTCATCCAGGAAGATAAATGCGAAAATCCCTCCTTCCAGCTTCGCGCGAAAAGATATTTCAACCCCAGAAGAAGCTGAAATTGCCGGTGGCTCACGCGCGCTGTCTGTGCCAGATCGGGAACTTCGTCCGCCAAGATTTCGAGCGCCAGAAGCCTCGACTGCAACATGGCAAAATCATTGTTTGACATGGCG
>DATLAW010000287.1:0-10093 GCA_035527255.1 Thermohalobaculum sp.
CCCTGCAGGATCAGAAAGAATGCCGCCAGTGGCATGGCCGTTCTGGCCGGAGCCAGTGGCGCCATCAGCGCGGTGTCCATCGACCGCTCCCATGTCACCCATGACTTGACGGTATATTCGGTGGATATCCACAAAAAGAAGACCATCGCCGGGAAATAGAAGGCGAGATAAAGAATCGTATCGACGGTCGCCTGGCGCTCAGGAGACCAATTGCGATAGATGAAATCGGCACGGATATGCACCCCACGCATCAGCGCGTATCCGGCGCCCAGCATGAACATCGAGCCAGCCAGCATCCGGCTGTATTCGAACGAGAAAGATGTTGGAGCGAGGAACAGTTTGCGCGCCACTACCTCGTAGACCATCACGAAGATAATCGGGATCAGCATGAAGCAGGTCAGCCGTCCCACCCACAGGCTGAAGATGTCGATGCCCTTCACGATCGGTCGCATCCAGGGCGTCATATCCTCGGGTGTCTCGCCCGGGTTGGCCTTGCGCTCGGCAATCATCTCGTCCGTGATGTCGAGTTTGCCGACGTCTATCTCGTTGGACATGATGATTTCCCCCGGCGCGCGACACTTCCCCGCTTACGAGAGGAGTAGTGTGAGCGAGTAGTGCGAGATTGGTTGGCGCGCCGCAACGGCGGCGCGCCATATTTCAGCTTACTTGACGGTGTCGGCGAAGGCTTTGCCGAGCGCTGCATTCGAGGCCTGTGCGCCGGCCCAGAACGGTACCGCGATGGCGGCGAAATCCTTCTGGCTCTGCCAGACCTCGGCGAAGAATGCGTTCTCGGCGGAATTCTTCTCCAGCGACGCTTTGGCCGCTGCCATGTACTCCGAGAAGTAGTCCGCCGGAGTGTCATGCAGGATTACGCCATCGTTCTCGACCAGGCTCTTGAGGGCCTTGCCGTTCTCGTAGATGCGATAGCTCATCGACTTCGACAACGACGCGTTGGCCGCGACCTCGATCGCTTTCTGCTGCATAGGCGTCAGCGAGCGGTAGACATCGCCGTTGATATAGATGTCAGCGTTGACCACGACCTGATGCAGGCCCTGCAGATAATAGTGCTTCAGCACCTTCTGGAAGCCGAACACCGAGTCAGGCTTCGGGCAGCACCATTCGGCGGCGTCGATGGTGCCCTTCTCCAGCGCCGGCAGGATGTCGCCGCCGCCCATGGCAACGGCAGCGACGCCGATGTCCTGGTAGGTCTGGCCGGGGATGCCCGGAGGTGCGCGGAAACGCAGCTTGCGGAAGTCGTCCATCGAGTTGATTGGCTCCTTGAACCAACCGAGCGCCTCGGGACCGACGGGCTGCAGCATGAAGCCCTTCACATTAACGCCCATCTCGGTCCAGAGCCGGTCGTAAAGCTCCTTGCCGCCGCCATACTGGAACCAGCTGAGGAAGGCGATGTTGTCGATGCCGACACCGGCGCCCGCGACCGGCGAGCCGAACAGCATCGCTGCCGGGTGTTTGCCAGACCAGTAATGGGTCCAGGCGAAGCCGCCCTCGATCAGGCCACTATCGACCGCGTCAAGCGTCTCGGCGACGCCAACCACGGCGCCCGCGGGCAGCACCTGGATGATCACCTCGTTGTTTGTCAAAGCCGCGACATCGGCGGCAAAGTCCTCAAGCATGAAGACTTCGTCGGCCTTGGCCGGGATCACCGATTGGACCCGGATTATGGTCTCAGCCATCGAAATGCTGGCCGTCAACGCTGCCGCAGCAGTGCCCAGGGCCAAAGTCTTGAAGATATTCATTTTCATCCTCCCGTTTCAGTTTCAGAACTTGGTCCGCAATTGCGGAATGGCTTCTGCGGATCTCCGCCCGCTTGACTGTTTTCACATTAAACGATGGCTGCCTGTTGCCACCGCTGTTCCATCACTTCATTCCCATGAACAGCGCCATGTCGTCCCAGCTCGAATGAAGCATATCTCCGGCGACGACCACCAACAGGGCGACGCCGACATAACTGATCCATGGGTAGCGCAACAGAACCTTGCATACCATGGTGGCGCAGAACGCCATTAGCATGATCGACAGAACCAGACCGAAGACCAGCAATACGCGGTTATCCTGGGCGATACTGGCAACCGCCAACACGTTGTCGATCGACATCGAAACATCGGCAATGGTGATGGTCGCCAGCGCCTTCATCAGTGAGCGCCGGTCCTGGGCGGCGCCGCTTCCAACCACTGCGCTGGTTGCCTCCGCCTTCAGCGCCGAGATGTTGCGAAGTTCCTGGTACAGCTTCAGCGCTACCCAGAGCAGAGCCAGCCCACCGACGAATTTGATCCAGGGGATTTCGTACAGATAGGTTGCCACCAGTGCGGCCGCGATCCGGATTGCGACGGCCAGCATCATGCCAAACAGGATGGCGCGGCGCTGCAGGTGGACTGCCAACCCGGAGGCCGCCATGCCGATCACCAGCGCATTGTCGCCGGACAACACCACGTCGAGCCAGACAATCGCGGCGAGGTCGGCGAAGATTTCCGCGTCCATCCAGATCATGCGGCCAGCCTCGCCCGCGCGTCTTCGCGGATCATAATTGCTGCTTTCTCGCCGATCATGATCGCCGGGGCGTTGGTGTTTCCAGAGGTTATCGTGGGCATGATCGAGGCGTCGGCGACGCGCAGCCCTTCGATGCCACGCACCCGCAGCCGCTCATCTACCACTGCCATGTTGTCTTGCCCCATCCGGCAGGTGCCGGTGGGGTGATAGATGGTGGTGGCGCGGGCCCGAATCCAGTGCATGATCTCGTCATCGCTGGCGGCCTCCGGCCCCGGCTCCAGCTCGCGCTTCAGAACCGGCGCCAGCGGTGCCGCCTCGGCAATGCGCCGGCCGATGCGGACACCTTCGACCATGGTCTGGCAGTCGGTCTCGGTGGCCAGGTAATTGGCGAGAATCTCCGGATGCACACGGGGGTCAGGCGATGAGATGCGCACGTGGCCGCGACTCTCGGGCCGCAGCTGGCAGACCGAGACGGTGAAGGCGGAGAATGGATCAAGCCCGTGGCCCGGTGCCTGCGAGCTCAGCGGCTGGATGTGGAACTGAATGTCGGGCGTCGCGCAATCCGGCCGGGTGCGAGCAAACGCGCCCACCTGACTGGCGCCCATGGTCATCGGACCACGGCGGCGGAAGACGAAATCCATGCCGATCTTCATCCGCCCGACAAAGCTGTTGACCTCGTCGTTCAGCGTCGGCTCGGTCACCTCGTAGACGGCGCGGGCCTGCAGGTGGTCCTGCAGGTTACCACCGACCCCCGGCAGGTCGCACACCGGTGCGATCCCGTGCATCGCGAGCAGCGCGCCCGGCCCGACTCCGGACAGTTGCAGGATCTGCGGTGATCCGATTGCGCCCGCAGAAAGAACGATTTCCCGACGGGCCCATACGGTCTCGCTGAGGCCTGCGCGCTCGATCTCGACCCCGGTCGCACGATGGCCGGCGAAGACTATCCGCCTGGTCAATGCATTGGTCATGATCGTCAGGTTGGGTCGCTGCCGAGCCGGCTTCAGGTAGGCCGTCGCCGACGAACAGCGCAACCCGTTGCGCATGGTCAGCTGGAAATACCCAACCCCCTCCTGCTCCGGGCCGTTGAAATCATCGTTGTGCGGGATGCCGGCGGCGATGGCCGCCTCGATGAACTGGTCGCAGAGGTTCCGATGCGCCCGCATGTCCGAGACCGCCAGCGGCCCGTCGTCGCCATGCAGATCGTCGCCGCCGCGCTCCTGGCCCTCGGACAGCTTGAACAACGGCAACACGTCCGCCCAGCCCCATCCGGCGTTGCCAAGCTGGCGCCAATGATTGAAATCCTCGGCCTGGCCACGGATATACAGCAGCCCGTTCAGGGCACTGGAGCCGCCCAGGACCTTGCCGCGTGGCCATTCGATCTGGCGCCCGTTCAGCCCAGGGTCCGGCGCGGTACGGTAGCACCAGTCGATTGCCGGGTTGTGCATGGTCTTGAAATAGCCGACCGGGATGTGGATCCAGGGGTTGAGGTCGCGCCCACCAGCCTCGATCAAGGCGACCGTGACGGCGGGGTCTTCCGACAACCGCGCCGCGACGGCACAGCCGGCGGAGCCGGCGCCAATGACCACATAGTCGAACTGCAACGTCTCTCCCCGGCGCGGTGCATACAGACGGTCTGCGAATCTTATTGTTCAGAAAATAGGACTTTAAGTCTCAAAAAAATGAATGCAAGAGTTTATCTGCTCATGGCGCCATGCAATACTCAACACATGACCGACGAGAACGACCGCATCCCAACCAATCTGCGCGCGCTGCTGATTCTCGAGACGCTGGCGCAGTCCGGGCGCGCCATGACGCCGACCGAACTGGGTGCCGAGATTGGTCTGCCAAAGCCGACGATCCACCGGCTTTGCACGACGCTGGAGGACGAAGGGTTCTTGGTCCGCGAGCCGCATGATGGCCGTTTGCGCCCCGCCCGTCGCGCCATCCTACTGGCCGCCGGATTGCATACCGCCGCGCGGATCGACATCTCGCGTCGGCTGGTGCTCAAATACGTCGCCGCGAAGATTGGCGAGACCTGCAACCTGGTCGCGCCTGCCGCCTCTGGCATGATCTATCTCGACCGGGTCGACACCCCATGGCCGCTGCGTTTCCAGCTTCCGGTCGGCACCGAAGTGCCGTTCCACTGCACCGCAAGCGGCAAGCTTTTTCTGTCAACCTACAGCGACCGGGCGCTGGATACGATGCTTGCCAGCCTCGACCTGACGCCGGAGGGGCCGAACGCGGCCACCACACCGGAGGTTCTGCGCCAGCGGCTCGATCAGGTTCGCGCGGCGGGTTATTCGTTGGATGACGAGGAATTCATGGCCGGAATGATCGCCTTTGCCGTGCCGATCCGTGACCCCGGCGGGCGCTTCATTGCAGCACTCGCCTTCCATGCGCCGATCCAGCGGATTAGTCTCGAGGCTGGCCGCCAGCATGTTGCGACGCTTCAGGAGGGCGCTGCGCGCATGGAGGCGCTGTTCTTCGCAGATATATGACTTGGCTAGGGTCGAAGTACGACCTTTGACGCCGCCACCCGCCCCGCCAGAAGATCGGCGAACGCCTGCGCCCCGTGATCCAGCGGGCGCTGCTCGATCCAGCCAAAATCACCCAATTGGCCGGTGAAGATTGCCCGCGCCGCCTCACGGAAATCCGCCATGGTGTAGGTGTAGGTGCCGATCACGGTGATTTCCTGCAGGGTGATCCGCCGCATGTCGAGCCCGGCGGCGCCGCCCTCCAGTCCGATATGGGCGATGACGCCGCCAGCGCGGGCCAGGCGGCTGGCCGCCACGCGCGAGGCCTCGCCGCCGAAGGCATCAACCACCAGATCGGCCGAGCCAGGCTCCGGCTGGCCTGCCCGAGGATCGTATACCTGGAACGGCCCCGCCGCCGTCAGCACCGGGTGCCGGGCGGAGTTGGTCTCGGCAATGTGGATGTCGCGGGCGCCATGCGCCGCCAGGGTCAGCGCCGCGCCGATGCCGATGGCCCCGCCGCCAATCACCACGACCCGGGCCGCCGCCAGCGGCCGCGCCAGTACTCGCGCCGCCAGGCCCACCGCATGCCAGCCGCAGGCGATCGGCTCGGCCAACGCGGCGTGCTCGATCGCCACGGCGTCAGGCACCTCGACCAGATTGCGCTCCGAAATGACGATTTTTTCGGCAAAGGCCCCCTCGCGCGGCGCAATCGAGATGATCTTGCGCGACGGGCAAATATTGTCACGCCCCTCGATACAGAAATCGCAAATACCACATGAAGTCAAAGGGTTGACCGTGACTCGGCGGCCCTTAAGTTGGCCGCTCAAGGCGACGCCCGCTGCCTCGTGGCCCAGGATCAAGGGGGGTGGGCGGCGGTCGTCGTGGCCTAGGTAGGCGTGCATGTCGGAGCCGCAGATGCCGACGGCGTCGACGCGGATCAGGGCTTGGCCCGGGTCGGCAACGGGATCGGCGACCTGGCGGAGTTCCAGCGTTTTTGGGGCGGTATAGACGAGAGCTTTCATTTTGCGGTGAATCCTCCATCGACGTAGAGAACCTGCCCGGTGACATAGTCGGAGGCGGGCGAGGCCAGGAACAGAAGTGGGCCGATCAGATCCTGCATCGTTCCGTTGCGGCCGACGCAGGTCTGGGCTGCGTTTTTCGCGGCGATTTCGGGGTTATCGAAAACCGGCGCGCTTAGCTCGGTCGGGAAGAAACCTGGTGCCAGGGCGTTGCAGGCGATGCCGTGTTGCGACCATGCTTCGGCCATTGCGCGGGTCAGTTGCGCGACTCCGGATTTCGAGGCGCCATAGGAGATACCATTCGGAAAAGCACGTTCGGTTTGCAGCGAGGCGATGTTGATAACTCGGCCCCAACCCTTTGCTTTCATGAACGGAACCAGCGCCTGCGCCAGAAAAAACGGGGCCGCGAGGTTCAGGTTCAGGGTCAGAGACCAGTCGGCCAGCGTGACCTCGTCGGCATGAATCCGGGTGTTGATTCCGGCGGCGGAGAGCAAGATATCGGGCGGACCAAAGGGCAGGGAGATCTGCGCCGCGATATTGGCAATTGCCGCGAGGTCGCCTAGATCTGCGGTCACGGTGGCGGTGTCGGCGGCGGTCTCGGCGGCAGCCTCGGCTTGCCAGGCTTCCAGCCGATCGCCGCGCCGCGCGACACCAATCACGCGAGCCCCGGCTGCGGCCAACGCGGTGGCCATGGCCCGGCCGATTCCGGAGCTGGCGCCGCTGACGCAGGCGACCCGTCCGGCGACCGAGAAGGGATCTGAATTCATCTTCAACCAGCCTTTCAACCGGCGCTGGGCCGGGATCGGTGACACTAGTTCCCGCTCAGGGCCAAGGGGTCAATGGCAAATTTGGGCTGGGAATCCGACGGGGGTGTTTTGGGAGTGTTTTAGGGGTGTTATGGGGGTGCTCCCGACTCGACTGCATTTTGACCGTGTGTGGGCCTTGCCTGAACGAAAAGGCCGCGCGATGGTGGCGGCGGCGGAAATTCCAGAATTAAGGCATGACCCTGCATGGCTGACGACGACACCCAGCGCCGCCGGACATTTCGGCGCATGCTTATACTGCTGGGCTGTTTTTTCGTCCTGGTTCAGATCAACCGCTCGGCCGGTGGGGTGCTGGCGACCTATCTTGGCGCCGTTCGCGGCCTGTCGCCGACCGATATCGGCGCGGTGATGGGAGTGATGTTTTTTTCCTCGGCGGTGGTCCAGTTGCCAACCGGGATCATGTTCGACTGGCTCGGCCCGCGCCGGACGCTGACCTATCTTGGGTTGGTGGCTGTGGCCGGGCTGATCGTCTTCGCGACGGTCGATGAGGTCTGGGGAATGATGGCTGGGCGGTTCGCCATGGGTGTTGGCCATGGCGGGGTGATCACCGGCGTCTACCTGTTTGCGATGGCCTGGGCGCCGCCAAAACAGATCGCTCAGGCGACCGCCACGGTGGTCAGCATCGCTGGTGGGTTGGGTGGGATACTGGCGACAACGCCGTTGGACTTCGCGCTGGGACAATACGGGCTATCGGCGACGTTCTTGTGGCTGGCCGCCGCGACTGCTGTGGTGACACTGGTGTTGCACGTCACGCTTCAGGATCGCCCTGCGGATGCGCCCGGCGTTGCGGTCGTGCAGGCGGAAACGCTGGGCCAAACCATCTCGGGGCTGCTGGTGGTGATGCGGATGCCGGAACTGCGCCGGATATTCGCGATGGGGCTTTGTTTCTCGGCCCCGTTCATGACCCTGGGCGGGCTGTGGGCCGGGCCGTATTTCACCACCATTCACAATCTGGATGGCGAGGCCGCATCCCTGTTTCTGCTGAGTCTGATCGTCGCCCTGCATATTGGAACCTTTTGCTACGGCCCGCTCGAGCGGCTGGCGCAATCACGCAAGCGGTTGATCCTGACCGGGGTCGGGATCGAGATTTCGGCGCTGAGCGTTCTGGTGGTCTGGCCTGACGCGCCGCTGGCGATTGCCGGGGCCAGCCTGTTTGTCTTTGCCCTTGCGGCGCCGTTTTTTCTGGTTCTGGCCGCCCATGCCCGGATCTTCGTGCCCGCCCGGCGGGTTGGCCGGGCGATCACCTGCATCACGCTGGTCGGCCTGACCGGGGTTTTTGTCATGCAGCTCGGCACCGGGGCGCTGATCGATCTGGTCGCGAATGCCGGTGGCACTCCGGCGACCGGCTATCGGCTAGTGTTTCTGAGCGTGATCGGGATTCTTCTGGTCTCAGGGCTGATTTATTGGGGTCAGCCAGAGACACCGGACGGGATGTGATGTTGAGGGTCAGGACCTATAAACTTAGCGAAAGCGTCAGATGGCCGCTCAGAGGCCTACGCGGACCCTGCCACCCACCCACCCCGGCCCGGAATCAAGGGCGAAGCCCGCCGGGCCGCGCCCTTCCTCCCCCAAGGGAGGGCGCATTTGCAGCCTCGCTCGAAGCTCACAGGTTACAAGGTGCCGCGACCATAAAGTGTCTCGCACATCGGCCGTTCGCGCCCACCCGAGGAAGGGCGCGGCCCTCGGCTGTGCATGGATGGCCAAAGCCCGCAAAGCCCTGCGCAGAGAACCTTCCATGCTGCGCAACTATCGTTCGCGCGAAAATTGCCACGATCCCAACAGGCGGATTTCAGCGGGATATCGTAGGTTTCATTTCCGGCATGTGGAATCTTTTGCCGTCGCCGCTTCCATTCGCCGTTGATCATTGGATGGTCGTGCCAACGCACACCCACAGTCGGAAGGTGCCAGGCTTGGGATGACGGCATAGTGCATCGATAGGGAGGCAGACCTCATGGCCCATTGGCTCAGATACTCGCACGGCGGCAGCGAGGGTTTCGGCACCGTCGCGGACGGTACTATCGTGGTGCATGCCGGTGACATGTTCGCCGAGCCCGAGCCAACCGGCGAGGCCCTGGCGCTGAGCGATGTCGTGGTGCTGACGCCGTGCCAGCCGTCGAAGATGATCTGCCTGTGGAACAACTTCCATGAACTTGCCGCCAAGTTGGGAACGACCCGGCCGGTTGATCCGCTGTATTTCCTGAAGGCGCCGAACGCTTTTCTGGCCGATGGTCAGGTGATCAACCGCCCCAAGGGCTATGCCGGGAACGTGGTCTATGAGGGCGAGTTGGGGATCGTCATCGGCAAGCGCTGCGCCAATATCACCGAGGCGGAGGCGGCGGATTATATCTTCGGCTACACCTGCGTGAACGACGTGACCGCCGCTGATATCCTGAACAAGGACCCGAGCTTTCCGCAATGGGCACGGGCAAAGAGCTTCGACAGTTTTGGGGTTTTTGGCCCGGTGGTCGCCACTGGGCTGGATCCGATGGCGCTGCGGATCAAGACGGTGGTCAGCGGCAAGGAGCGGCAGAACTACCCGGTTAGCGATATGTTCTATCCGCCGCACAAGCTGGTGGCCCGGCTGAGCGAGGACATGACCCTGATGCCGGGCGATGTGATCGCCTGCGGCACGTCGGTTGGTGTTGGCGCGATGCGCGACCCGGTGCATCGGATCGAGATTTCTGTTGATGGCGTCGGCACGCTGGCCAATGATTTTGTGCAGCTGGTGCCGTATCGCTATTCGGCCGCGGTGAAACCGATGCGGGTTTGCGTTGTGGGCGCCGGGGCCATTGGCGGGCTGATGGCGGCGAAGATCGCGACCGGCGGTCACCCGGTGACGGTGATCGACATGGGGGCGCATCTGGGGGCGATCCAGAAGAACGGGTTGAAGCTGATCTGGGAGGATGGCAGCGAGATCGTTTCCAAAGTCAAGGCGGTTTCCAGTGCCGCCGAGGCTGGTGAGCAGGATCTGGTGATCCTGGCGGTGAAGGCACATTACCTCGAGGGTGTGGTTCGCGACATCGACAAGTTGATGCATGCCGAGACCATGGTAATGACAGTCCAGAACGGTCTGCCATGGTGGTATTTCCAGCGCCTGGGTGGGGCGCATGACGGGCACAAGATGTCCAGCCTCGACCCCTCCGGTGTGCTGAGCCGCAATGTCGATCCGGCCCGCCTGATCGGCTCGGTGGTCTATCCGGCGGCGGCGGCAGTGGAGCTTGGGGTGATCCATCATGTCGAGGGTGATCGCTTTCCGGTGGGTGAACTG
>DATLAW010000288.1:0-18934 GCA_035527255.1 Thermohalobaculum sp.
CGAACTGACCGTTGATGAGTGGAACACGGTAATTTCGGTCAACCTGCACGGTGCATTTCTGTGCGCGCGCGCGGCCTTCGCCCAGATGCGCGGGCAGGCGCCGCAGGGTGGGCGGATCATCAATAATGGCTCGATCTCGGCCTATGCGCCGCGGCCCGGATCGGTGCCCTATACGGTGTCGAAACATGCGATTACCGGCCTGACCCGGAGCCTGTCACTGGACGGGCGGCCGTTCAACATCGCCTGCGGCCAAATCGACATCGGCAACGCCGCATCCGAGATGACTGAGCGCATGGTTGGCGGCGTGCCGCAGGCTGACGGATCGATGAAGGCGGAAGCCCGGATGGACGTGAACCACGTGGCGCAGGCCGTTGTTCAGATGGCTAATTTTCCGCTGGAGACTAATGTGCAGTTCATCACCATCATGGCGACGAAGATGCCGTTTATCGGGCGGGGGTGAGGGAGTGGCGCCGCCCCCTCACCGGGCGGCAATCTTCTCCAGCACCGGCAACAAATACTCCCGGAACCTCGCAGGATCTTCGCTCATCGGGAAATGGCCGAGGCCCGGCATGATGGTCAGCTCGGCGCCGGGGATCTTGGCGGCGGTGTCGCGGCTGGCCTCGGGCGTGCAGGAGTAGTCGTACTCGCCGGTCAGCATGAAAAGCGGGCAGCGGGAGGTGTCGATTTCGGCTAGGCGGTCCGAGACGTCGCCGTCGATCGAGTAGAAATGCAGGTCGCCCATGAAGACGCCAGGGCCGCCCTGCATGTAGTGCCACAGCGTCTCCCACCGGTGTTTTTGCGGGGCGCCGGGGCCTACCAGGCCGTAGCAGTAGGCGGCACAGACCTCGCCGCCGTGGATGTTGGGTTTGTGCAGATACGAGATGTCGAAATAGCGCTGGACGAAGGCCGAGGATTGCAGGCCGATGACGGCGCGGAACAGGTCCGGGTGCAGGCGTGCCAGCTCAAGCACGACGCGGCCACCGATGGAGCAGCCGATGGCGACCGGGCGGTCGAGCTGCAGGGCTTGGGCAACGGTGACGATCAGGTCGACATAGGCGTCGGTGGTCAGCTTGTATTCGTCACGCTCCCAGCCCTCGGGCGGCGAGGATTTGCCGTGCCAGGGCATGTCGAAGACCACGACGCGGAAGCGGCTGGTGATTTGCCGGTCGTTCAGCAATGCGCGGAACTGGCGGCCATCGGACCCGGCGGTGTGGAGGCATATGAGCGGGATGCCGGTGCCCGCTTCCTCCCAATACAGGCGGTGGGGGCGGCCGTGGATGTCGAGGTTCATGTAGCGTCCAGTAATTGCCTCGATGGTGACGGTCATGCCGTGGCTCGCAACTGGCGCCTCCAACTGTCGCGGGGTCTCGAGGACCAGTTTCAGGTACAGGAGGTTGGCCATCAGCAGGTCGAGGTTGCCTTCAAAACGCATCTTGCCCTCACGGATCAGGGCGATCAGGTCGTGGTGGCAGGTTTTTGGCATCGGCTTCCAGAACTCGGCCCAGGCGTCGATGGTTCCGCGGATGGCGAAATCCCAGCCGGAGACCAGCAGGGTGACCGGGCGGATCGCCTCGATCCGGCCCGCGCGGATCTCGACGATGTAACCGTGCTCGCCGATCTCGAGCAGCATGTTGGCATTGGTCCAGCGGCCGCGCCGCACCAGGGCCGGATCGTTGTTCACGAGGTGTTGCAGATGTTCGATCATCGTCTCTCCGCCAGTTGGCCGGGTTTGAAAGACAATGCTTGCCGAACTGCGTGCGAGCCTGCAAGCTTGGCCTTGCAGCGAGGCAGGGGACCATGCGCCGAAAGACGGTCGGGATCATCGGGAATTTGTTGTCCGCGGGGCCTGGATCGCCAGGACAGCGGGTAAATAGCCGCTATATTACCGCCGTCGCCGAGGTTTCAGGCGCGGTGCCGCTGGTTATTCCGGCAATGCCCGGTACCCAAGATATCGCCCATCTGATCGACATTCTGGACGGTGTGGTGCTGACCGGCGCCCGCCCCAACGTTCACCCAAGCCGTTTTGGCGCCGAGCCGACGCCAGCCTATGAGCCCTATGACGAGGGACGCGATGCGGTGGCGATACCGCTGGTTTGTGCGGCGGTCGAGGCTGGGGTGGCGCTGTTCGGCATCTGCCGGGGATTTCAGGAGATGAACGTTGCCTTTGGCGGCACACTGCACCCGGAAATCCGTGACTTGCCGGGCCGCAGCAACCACCGGATGCCGCCGGACGAGACCGACCCCGAGATGATTTTTCGCCTGCGCCATACTCTGCGCCTGACGCCCGGCGGGCAATTCGAACAACTGCTGGGAAACGGTCCAGTGATGGTCAACTCGCTGCACGGGCAGGGGCTGCTGGACGAGGCTCCCCGCATTGTTGTCGAGGGCTGGGCCGAGGATGGCACCCCGGAGGCGATAATCGTGGCCGATGCGCCGGGCTTCGCCATCGGGGTTCAGTGGCATGCGGAGTATGCCGCCGAAACCGACCCGGTGAACCGGCGGCTGTTCGAGGCGTTTGGGGCGGCGTTGTAGGGGATGACCCAATTTCGCTGCTGCGATTGGCGATGTCTGCTCTGACCCGCACACCGGTCGGTCAATACCAACGCGGCGAATGTCGCAGGTTGACCCGAAGGCGACCTTTAACGTCATTGTTGGCGGGCCAATAGGGGGTTACGGATGGAGGGATTTTGGCAAGGGATTTGTTTTGGTCCCGTTGATCTGGATCAATGCAGATATGGCCTAATGCTGCTAGCAGTCAAAAGAATTTAGAGCCTTTTTTAACAGGCATAATGACGGAGATCACCGGCAAGATAATTTCAATGTGCGTCTTCGTTTAAGGGTGGGCAACACCAATTTGCGTCCGGTCGCCGTGGGAGGGCGTCTCAGGGCACGCAATGGTACTGCGAAGACGGCAGGGCCGCACCCAACAGGAGTGACGACGATGATTAAGAAGGTTCTTCTCCTAACCGCGATCCTCTATGGCACGGCCGCCTGGGCAGGTATCGAGGCCGCCCGGGAAGCTTTCGATAGCGGAGAGTTCAACAATGCGATCGCCGAGTTGCGGCCTCTCGCCGAAGCGGGTGATGCCGACGCGCAATACTGGCTGGGCCGTAGCTACGATGCGATGGACGAACCAGATCTTGCCGTCGAATGGTTCGAGAAAGCAGGCGAGAACGACCACGACGAGGCGCAACGCGTGCTCGGGGTCTACTACAACGAGGGCAAGGGCGTTGCGCAAGACAGCCTCGCCGCCGCGTGTTTGTTCCGAGAGGCCGCGATGGCCGGCAACGACAAGGCGCAGCGCAACCTGGGGTCGATGTTCGAGCATGGGATCGGCGTGGCAATGAACAATGAGCAGGCGGTTTTTTGGTTCCAGCGCGCCGCCGAGCAGGGCAATCCCAAGGCACAGCGAAACCTCGCCCATCTCTACTATTTTGGCGCCGGTGTCCCGGAGGATCGTGCCAAGGCCGCGGAGCTTCTCGCCAGCGCCGGTGATCTGGGCGTCAGCAAGGCCAAGGCCGACCTTGGCAAGCTCTACTACTGGGGCAAGGGAGTGCCGCAAAACTATGCTCAGGCGATGACGCAGTTTCTCGATGCCGCGGTGGCCGGAGATATCTCTGCGCAATACTATCTGGGACGGATGTATGCTGCGGGTGAGGGCATCGACAGAAACGACGCCGAGGCGTACTTCTGGTTCGAGCTCGCGGCGGCTGCAGCGCAGGATGAACCCGATCCCGACGGTTGGCGTGCGACCGAGTGGTTAACCAAACTGGCGGGCACGCTCAATCAGGACGAGATAGACGCCGCGAAGAGCCGCGCCCGTGCCTGGCGGGCGCAATAAACAGCCCGCTGAAACTGCAAGGGCCGCGACACACTCCCGCGCTGGACGCATACTGAGGTCGGGGGCGGTCCAGTCATGCATAATCAAATCGCCGTAGTGGAAGTTCGGTTTATGGCACAAAGGCGAAGTTGTACAGCGCGCGGGCTCGTGGATGATGTCGGCACAAGAGCCGGCATCGGTGTTACGCTTGCGGCCCAGTTCTTGCTGATCCCATCTACGCCTAATCCACCAGCGCCGAATACACCAGCGCCCGCAGTTCCTTGCGGTTGGGGTAGCTGCTGGACGGCATCAGCTGGGTGACGAAGATCACCACCATGTCCTCGGCCGGATCAACCCAGTAGACCGTGCTCGCCATGCCGCCCCAGCCGAAGTCTCCGGGATTGCCGAGGGTCTTGGCCTTCGCCGGGTCTAGCATCACCGAGCCGCCGAGGCCGAAGCCGATGCCGTCGAAGGGTACCTCGGAGAACACCTTTTGGCCCATCGAGGCGAGATCGCCGGGCAGGTGGTTGGACGTCATCAGCCGCATGGTGCGTGGGCCGAGCAGGCGCACATCGCCCAAGGCGCCGCCACGGCGCTGCATTTCGGCGAAGCGCAGGTAGTCGTCGACGGTCGAGACCAATCCGCCGCCGCCGGAGATCTGGCGGACCTTGCCCTGGCGGAACGCACTGCCGGGGGCGTCCTCGACCAGGGTCATCCCACTTGTCGGTGCCTTGGTGTAGGAACTGGCGAGGCGATCGAGGTGGCTGTCGGGCACCTCGAAGAAGGTGTCATCCATGCCAAGCGGGCCGAGGATATGATCGTTGAAAAACACATCCAGCGGCTGGCCGGAGATTACCTCGACAATGCGCCCCAGCACGTCGGTCGAGATACTGTAGTTCCAGCGGCTGCCGGGGTCGAAGGCCAAGGGCATAGCGGCGAGGCGGGTCACGCTGTCGGCCAGATCACCGGTCTTGTCGCTGAAATTGACGCCGTTCTGGACATAGGCCTCGGCCAGCAGGCCATCGTTGAAGCCGTATGTCATGCCCGAGGTGTGGGTCAGCAAATGGTGCAGGGTCATGCGCGTTTGCGCCGGATCGACCTCGTAGAGAGATTTTGCGCCGGGGCGCAGGACCCTGCGGTCGGCAAGCTCGGGCAAGAAGATATCAACCGGGTCGTCGAGGTGGCAGAGGCCCTGCTCATACAGCATCATCAGCGCGGTCGAGGTGATCGGCTTGGTCATCGAATAGAATCGCGCCAGGGTGTCGCGCTGCCACGGCAAGCCGCGCTCGACATCGCGCAGACCGACCCAATCGCAATAAACTACGGTGCCGCGCCGGGCGATCAAGGTCAGAGCGCCGGGGAATTTCTGGGTGTCGACATAGCCTTGCATCCAGGACCGGATGCGGGCGAGGCGAGCCGGGTCGAAGCCGGACGTCTGGGGTTGGTCAGTCTCCGAAAAGACGGTCGCAACGGTTTTCAGCATGGTGGGCTCCAGTGTCAGGATTTCGCTTTGTCGTAATCAGCGAAACTTTTACCCTCGGCCACCAGCCGCTCGATCAGCGGGGCGGGCTGCCAGACGTCGCCGTACCCGGCGGCATGAAACCCCTTGATCGCCTCCAGCGCCTTGTCGAGCCCCATCTGGTCGGCCCAGAACATCGGCCCGCCAAGTTGCATCGGGAAGCTGTAGCCGTAGACATAGGTCACATCGATGTCGGAGGCGCGCAGCGCGATGCCTTCTTCGAGGATCTTCGCACCCTCGTTGACCAGCGCCAGAACGCTACGCTGGACGATCTCCACAGCGTCGATCTTGCGCCGGATGTCGTGGCGCTTCAGGCCCTCCTCCTCGACGATGACGCTGACCGCCGGGTCGGGATGCGGGGTTCGGTCGCCATCGTTGTAGAAATAATAACCCGCCCCGGTTTTCTGGCCGAAGCGGCCAAGCTCGCACAGCCGGTCGGCGATTGGCTGGGTCTGCTTCATCTCCTGGCGAATGCGCCAGCTGACATCGAGGCCGGCCAGATCGCTCATGGCGAAAGGCCCCATGGCGAACCCGAAATCGTAGATCGCCTTGTCGACATCGCGCGGAAAGCAGCCCTCGTACAGCAGAGCATAAGCCTGGTCGAAATAGGCGTGCAGCATCCGGTTGCCGATAAAGCCGTGACAGACACCGGCCAGCACCGGCACCTTGCCGATGCGTTTGGCCAGATCCATGCAGGTGGCGATGACATCTTTGTCGGTCTTGTCGCCCCGGACCACCTCGAGCAGCCGCATCACATTGGCTGGGCTGAAGAAATGCAGGCCGATGACCGAGGGCGGCCGGGCGGTCGCCTTGGCGATTTTGTTGACGTCGAGGGTCGAGGTATTGGTGGCGATGATTGCGCCGGGCTTGATGTGTTTGTCGAGCTTGGTGAAAAGATCCTTCTTGATCTTCATGTTCTCGAACACCGCCTCGATGATCAGGTCGGCGTGGGAGATGTCGGAGATCTCCAGGCTCGGCTTGAGCAGCGCCATTCGCGCCTCGACGTCCGCCTCGGTGATGCGGCCCTTCTTGGCGCTGTTCTGGTAGTTTTGGCGAATCGTCGCCATGCCGCGGTCCAGCGCCTCCTGGGTGGTCTCGAGAATCACTGTGGGCAAGCCCGCATTGACGAAGTTCATGGCGATGCCGCCGCCCATGGTGCCAGCGCCGATGACAGCGACAGTGTTGATGTCGCGGCGCGGCGTGTCGCGCGGCACGTCGGGGATCTTGTTTGCCTGGCGCTCGGCGAAGAAGAAATGCCGCAGCGCCTTGGACTGGCCGGAGTTCAGCAGCTCCGCGAACAACTCGCGCTCCCGCCGCATGCCACCTTCGAAGGTCATCTCGGTCGCCGCCTGGATCGCCGAGATGCAGGATTGCGGCGCCATCAGATTGCGCTTAGTCTTGGCGTATCGCTGGCGCGCTTCGTGAAAGCTCTCCGGCCGTCGCGAAGCCTCGACCAGCAAGCGGTCACGGTCGCGGACCCGGGGCAGTGGCTTGGCCTCGGCCTGGACATCATCGGCGAAATCGAGCGCCGCTTCGCGCAGATCGCCCTCGACCATTCTGTCAATAATTCCCATTTCACGGGCAAGATGGGCGCCGATCGGCTCGCCGGAGCAGATCATCTCGATCGCCTTCTCGACCCCGATAATACGCGGCAAACGTTGGGTGCCACCGGCGCCCGGGAGGATGCCGAGTTTTACTTCGGGCAGGCCAAACATCGCGGTGCGAGCCGCGACCCGGTAATGGCAGGCAAGGGCTGTCTCAAACCCGCCGCCCAGGGCCGTGCCATGGATGGCGGCGATGATAGCCTTGGGGCTGGCCTCGATGACCTCGTGTACTTCGCGCAGGGTCGGCGACACTGGCGGCAGGCCGAATTCCGCGATATCGGCCCCGGCGAAGAAGGTCCGCCCGGCACAGATCAACACGATAGTATCGGCGTCTTTATCAGCTATCGCCCGTTCGATGCCGTCCTTCAGGCCGAGGCGTACCGCGTGCCCCAGGGCGTTTACCGGGGGATTATCAACCGTCAATACCGCAATGCCGTCTTCAAGCGCGTAGCTTACAATGTCGTTCATTTGTTTTCCATTTGGCCGGGCACAGACTCACCGCACCAACGCGCTTATTCTCTAGGGTTCGCGGCGGCGCCGCAACCCTTCTAGGCCGCGCTCCGCTTGCGCAGCAGGTATTTCTGCTCACCTTCCGTCACAAGTTCACCAGCTTGGTTGTGAATTGAGATTTTGCAGGTCATCACGCCGGTTGTGCGCTGCGATTTCAGGTCTAATATCTCGACGCCGGGATAAAGCGTGTCGCCGCAATAGACCCCCTTGAGGAAACGCGACGACTGTTCGATGAAGCCGATCAGCGATGGCCCCATCATCTGCGGCAGAACGCCGGCGCCGATGCAGGCCTGGATCAGCACCTGATATCCATGCGCCAGCAGGTCGCGGTGGCCGTGGGCTTTGCAGTAGTGGCGGTCGTAATGGATCGGGTGGTTGTCGCCGGAGGCGGCCTGGAAGGCCGAGAAAACACCCTCGGTCATGGTTCGCGAGGGCAAATAGAATTGCTCGCCAACCGCGAAATCCTCGAAATAGCGCGGTTCGCAGAATCGCAGGGCGAGCGGGTCGATCGGATCGTCGGTCATTGGTGCCTCGCGCATGTTGATGTTTTCCCGACATGTTTTGGTGTCGGTGGGTGCTGCAAGTCTGGTATCGTCGTCCCGGGATTTGCAAGTCTCG
Organism: Thermohalobaculum sp.; assembly: GCA_035527255.1. GTDB lineage: Bacteria > Pseudomonadota > Alphaproteobacteria > Rhodobacterales > Rhodobacteraceae > Thermohalobaculum. The sequence continues at coordinate 8,072 of DATLAW010000288.1, forward strand.
TGACTCGAACGTCTAGCAGTTGATTCTTGCCCCGATTTCGCCGACGATTGGCGGTGCCGAAAGCCATCAAACGGTTCGGCGGAGGAAACGCAATGATCATCTATCCTTATATCGCGTTGCGCGGCGGGCGCTGCGTAAATCTGGTCCGTGGCCGGATCGACGAGCCGGTGGTGTATGACTTCGACCCACTGGAAACCGCAAAGGCCTTTGCCCATGCGGGGGCGGAGTGGCTGCATGTGGTCGACCTCGACGCAGTGGCCGGAACTGGCGACAACGAGGCACTGATCCGCGACATCATCCGCCATGCCAATGCACCGGTGATGGTGGCTGGCGGCATCCGCAGCATGGACCGCGTGCGTCACTGGGCCGACGCCGGAGCGGGGCGGATGGTGCTGGGCACCGCCGCGGTCCGGGCGCCGCATCTGGTCAAGGAGGCATCGTTCGCGTTTCCGGATGCGATTGTGGTCAGCGTCGATGTCTGGCAGGGTTTCGTGACCATCGACGGCTGGCGTGAGCAGACTGCGTTCAACCCGGTTGACTTCGTGCATCAGTTCGATGGACTGCCGCTGTCACAGATAATCGTAACCGACATCGACCGCGAACTCGCGTTGCCGGATTCGAGCTTTGCATTGGTCACGAAGGTGGCCTCCGAGACGGTAACGCCGGTGATCGCCAGTGGGCTGGCCCGGTCGATTGACGATATCTCGGAGCTGAAATACCTCTACAACATATCGGGGGCCATTGTTGGCCGGGCGCTGCATGACGGCTCGTTCACGCTGGAGGAGGCGCTGGAGGTGGCGCAGGCGGCACCGGAACCGATCGCAGCGTTCGTCTGAAGCGGGTTACGTCAGCCCGAATTCGCTGAGGCCGAATTCCCTGAGGACAGTTTCAGTGTGCTCGCCGAGGTGTGGGCAGCGGCGGTCATACGCCGGTTGGCCGGGGTTGTGGGGCACCGGCAGGAAGGTTTGCGCCAGCACCTCGGTTTGCGGGGCGGCGTTGGCGGCGATGACCTGAGGCTCAGTCAGCCAGTCGGTGAATTCGTTGATCCGGCTGGCCATCAGGCCGGCTTTGGTAAGGCGGGCGACCCATTCAGCTGTGGACGCCCGAGCCAGTTGTGCGGCGATGACCGCCAACAAGGGGGCGAGATTTTGCGCCCGATTGGCAAAACTGTCGAAGCGTGGGTCCTGGGCCAGGTCTGGCTCGCCGATCTCGCGGGCCAGGGCGCGGAATTGTTCCTCGCGGACCAGGGTCAGGGCGATCCAGCCGTCGCTGGTGCGGTAGCTTCCGGCCGGCGGGTTGATCGCCTGCGGTGGCTGGCCGAGAAAGGCCGCCTCCAGCACTTTTGGGCCGAGGATCGCCGCCGCCGACTGCATCAGTGATACGTCCAGATGCCGCGCCTCGCGTTTGGCGCCGGGCCACAGCGCCATGGCGATAGCCTGGAAAGCATACTGCCCGGTCACCGCGTCGATAACGGTGGTGTCGGTCTTGTGCGGGATGCCGTCGCGGCCGCGGTTGATCGACATGTAGCCGGAGAACGCCTGCGCCACCGTATCGGTCATCGGGTCGGCGGCGCGGGGGCCGGTTTGGCCGAAGCCCGAGATTGTCAGGTAGATCACATTGGCGTTGCGTGCCCGCACCGCATCGTAACCAAGGCCGAGCTTGGCCATGGTGCCGGGGCGGGAGCTCTCGATCACCACGTCGGCTTGCGCGGCGAGGGTTAGGGCGCGCCCAAGGTCGGCCGGTTGCTTCAGGTCGAGTACCAGGCTTTCCTTGCCGAGGTTGTAGTAGATCGCGCTGGTCGAGGTGGCGCCCGGACCAGGACCCAAGCCCCGCATCCAGTCGCCGTGTGGCGGCTCAACCTTCAGCACCCGGGCACCCTGATCGGCTAATAGGCGCCCGCAATAGGGGCCAGCGATGCCTTGGGAGAGGTCCAGAACCAGCAATCCGGCCATTGGCGCTGCGCTTATCATGGTGGTGATGCCTCGCAGTTCGGTGGCGCTGGGAATGGCGGTGGATGGCCGCTACGACTCGGTCAGCTTAATGCGGTGGCGGATAGGTCGATACCGGGAATGTGGCGAGCGGCGGGGATTAACCAAACCATTCTCATCGCCGTCACGATGATCGGGCTGGCGGGGCTGGAGCTTGGCTATCTGATCGGCGGCATCGAAGTCGCTGGGTTGCTGGGGCGCGGCGCGGCGCTGTTGGTGATTGTGGTCATTGCCCGGCAATTCGGATTTCGCGAATGGCTGTTGCTGGGGTTGGCCTGTGCCCTGACCTTGGGGCTCGCCGGTACTGACGAGGGATTTGGGTCGGTGCGTTATGCGCTGGATCAGGGGGCGTTCTTTGCCGCCTTCATCCTGCTGATGACGTTGCTGCGCGAGGCGGCGGTGACCTCGCCCGCGGTGCTGGCATTAGGGCATTTTCTGACCAGCCAGCAGCCTGGGCGGCGGTTTGTCGCGACCTATGTGGGCGGGCATCTGAGCGGGGTGTTGCTGAATTTCGGTGCCATCAGCCTGCTGGCGCCGTTGGTTCAGCGCGGGGTCCGGGCCGAGCCGGTGGTCACGCCCGAGGACGAGCGCCGCGCCGCCATCCGCGCGCAGCGCCAGTTGTCGGCGCTGATTCGGGGCTTTGCCGTGGTGATTACCTGGGCGCCGACGACGTTGACCCAGGCGATCATTCTGCATGCGCTGCCGGGGTTGCATGCGGGCCGGGTTATGGCGATGGGGGTGGTGGTCTCAGGGGTATTTTTGCTGGTGGGTTGGACCGAGGATCGACTGCGCTGGGGTCGGCCGCGCCGCCGGGCACCGGGGCCGCCGGTCGTGCGGTTCCCGCTGGTGGCGGCGCGCGACCTGGGGCTGGTAGCGCTGTGCCTGGTGATCGGCACTTATGGCGCGCGGGCGGCTCTCGGCACCACCACGGCGCAGGCGCTGATGCTGATGGCGCCGATGATGCTGGTGGGCTGGGTGTTCACCCAGAACGCAGGAAGCGGTGCGGGGCAGGGTGCGCTGGCGGTGCGGCGGCGGTTGGGCGAGGTCATTGCCGGGCCGCTGCCCCGAATGACCCGCGACGCTTATCTGCTGGGGGTCGCCGGGTTCATCGGTGCCGCGTCGGCGCGGTTGGCTCCGGTGGATGCGATCGCCGCACATCTGGCGCTGGAGAGCATGCCGGCCTGGCTGTTCCTTTCGGCCCTGCCGGTGATCATCATGGCTTCGGGCAATATCGCCATGGCCCCGATCATGGTGGTGGTGTTCCTCGCCGCTGTCATCTCGGCGCTGCCGGTGCTGCCCGCTGACCCCGACCTGATCGCGGTGTCGCTGGGGGCGGGGTGGGCGCTGAGCATGACCGCCTCGCCGAACGCCACCGGGCCGATCCTGCTGGCGGGGATCACCGGGCTGCCAACGACAACGCTAACCTGGCGCTGGAACGGGGTTTATTCGGTGGCAGCGTTGGGGGTGTTGTGTGTGGGGTTTTATTTGGTGGGGTGAGGGGAGCCCCAGAAACCACCGTTTTCGCACCACTGAGCCTGAAGCAGATTCAACATTAGGTTGAAAAATAATGAGTCCGCCCAAGGGCAGGAAATGACCCAAAATATGAATTGCTGATTCTTCGGTTTGGAGCGGGATGCCCCTGTCAGTCGTCACTATCTCGGTCTCGAAACCACCCGAAACAGGGCATAGCCCAGGGCGATCTCCGACTAGCGGTTTTAGCTCGGACGCAGCTTCGGTCTGAGCGCGTAGTTTGGCGACTTTGCAGAAATAGCGCGAAGGGCATTCCAACCACGCATCCGCGATGCCCGGAGTGGGCCCGCTGGCGACGCAGATGTTGCGCTGCCATGGCCACAAATCTAAAAGATCATCCATGATCAAACTTCCCAGGACACAGTCGTGAAGGCGAAATTCGGCTTGCTCTTGGTCGTGCTTTCCTGCGTCGGCGCGCTTGTACTGGTTTCGGCAGGCTCGATCATCGCCATCAATTCCACGACGTCACAGGCGATCTTCTCGAAACTGGTCGGTCGGATTGTTGTGCAAAGAATTGACGGGCTGGAGCTAGCGCTGAGAAATCACCTCGATGCAGCGAGGCATCAGGCGGATTTCATAGTCGACAATATTAAATCAGGGGCCTTGCCTCTCGGTCGGTCCGGCAGGTTGGAGGAATTTGCAGCGGGGTCGCTGGCGGCTGCTCCTCAGATCACTGGACTGGTGATCGCGGATGCGCAGGGTGAGGTAATCCGGATAGGGCGAAAGCAATTCGGGAAAATCGAACGAGAATGGCAGGACCTGCGCTCCGACCCCCAATTGGCACTGATCGACAAGGAGTCGCGCCAGCATAGAGCTCCTTATTGGGGCACACCTGCCTATAGCCGCCACCTCGAGGCGACGGTGTTCAACCTGCGCGCGCCGATTTGGCGCGAAGATGAGTATCTCGGCTACGTGGCGATCGGCATATCAACGCAAGCGCTATCGGAACTGGCCTTGAAACTTAGCGAACCGCCGCGATCAAGGGTATTCGTCCTCTATGGTGACGACAAGGTTCTGGCGCATATGTTCCTGGCCCTGCAACCGGGAAGCTTGTCTGTCGACAAACCATTGCTTGGCATCAATGAGGTCATCGATCCGGTGATCCAGCGTCTCGATACAGCAACACCCTACCCCGACTTTGCGCCATCCGAGGGGATTACCATCGGCGAGATCGAGGTCGGCGACACCAATTATGTCGTCCTGAAAATGCCGATTTCAGGTTATGGCGAAACCCCGCTGTTCATTGGCGCATATGGTGACGCTTCAGCCGTTAACGCGCTGCTGCTTATGATGTCCCGTGCGATCCTGATCGGTGGGGGAGTGCTCGTTGCCGGCCTCGTCCTGGCCCTGTTGCTGAGCAGCATCATTACCCGCCCGGTCAGGAGAACATCTGAAGCCGCCGCAGCGATCGCCGCACTCGATTTCGATGGAGTGAAGCCACTGCCACCAAGCCGCATCAGGGAAATTGACAATCTGGCGGCTTCGTTCAATGCCATGCTGGTCGGGTTGAAGTCCTTCGGCCGCTATGTTCCGCGCACCCTGGTGAAGCAGCTTATCCGCGAGAACCGGGTCGGCGCCGGGACAGAGGAGCGGGAACTCACGGTCATGTTCACCGACATCGTCGGGTTCACCAACACCTGCGAAGGGATGAGCCCGGCGGAGGTCGCCATTTTCATCAACCATCACCTCACCCTGGTTTCCAGGTGTATCGAGCAGGAGAGCGGCACCATCGACAAGTATATCGGCGATGCGGTGATGGCCTTCTGGGGGGCGCCCGACAGCATCGACGATCCGTCCCTGCGGGCTGTCCGCGCCGCTGCCGCCATTCAGGCGGCGCTCGCCGCGGACAACGAAAGGCGGGCCACCGAAGCGTTACCGCCGGTGCGCATCCGGATCGGTCTTCACTCCGGGCGGTTGATCGTCGGAGATATCGGCGCGCCTGACCGGATCAACTATACGGTCATCGGGGATGTGGTGAATGCGGCCCAGCGGCTCGAGTCACTCGGCAAGGAGGTTGACGCCAACGCGGAGTCGATCGTGCTCGTCAGCCAGCCCGTGAAGGACAGCCTCGACGGCAGCTTCCGGTTCGACGATATCGGCAGCATGAAGGTGAAGGGAAAACGGGACGCGCTCGAAGTCTACCGGCTGGTTCGTCCGGGCGCGGGGACGTCCCACCGATGATCGTCTCGTACCGCTCGACCGCCCCAATGGACCAGTGACTGTGGCGTAGCTATCCGGTCGCGATTTTTATTCGAACCTCGCATTTGGCGGCTTTGCCGTCATCGCGCGGAAGGCGTTCTTCCAGCAGGTAGCTGAACAGTTCTACGGGATGCGAAAACCCACATAAATGTCGGCATCCATGGGCAATCGCGAAGTTCGAAATCACTCACTGAGTGACCGCATTGGTATAGTGTGCATTGCCGGAATCCTCCCCGCCAATCTCGGGCCGTCGATTTCCCAGCAGGATCGCGCAGATTTGAGGGTCGCCTTTCCACCCGAAGGCGGAAATAGACCGAATAGCCGCGCTCACGGCCATCCGGAAACGGGAGCTATGTCGCCTTCTGGCACAAACTCGCCCTTTGTGCGTTCGGCTGCGGCCATCAGCACCTCGATCGGCAACTCAACCTATAGTTGTGCTGGGAAATCCGGGCGCAAACGACCGTTTCACCCCTTCCGCCTCGGCGCATCAAAGGCGGCGCCCGAGGTGATCAGGTCGTCAACTTCCGCCTCGGAATACCCTGCCTCGGCCAGCACTGCCCTTGTATCCTGACCAAACCGCGGCGGGCGGCGGCGGGCGACCTTGGCGGGGGTGCGGCTCATCTTGATCGGGTTGCCGAGGGTGCGGAAGCCGTCGATGTCCACGGTCATTTCGCGGTGGATCGTGTGCGGGTGGTCGACGACCTGGTGGGTCTCGAGCACCGCACCAGCCGGGGCACCGGCGCGCATCAGGGTGCTGGCGAGCTCCTCGCCGTCCCATTCGGCCATGGCGGGGCCGAATTCTGCGCGGAGCGCGAGTTTGTTCTCGAGCCGGGCGGTGTTGCCGGTAAAGCGTGGGTCGGTGGCGAGTTCCGGCCGCCCGATGGTATCGCAAATCTTGCGGAATTGGGTGTCGTTGCCGCCAGCGATGAAGACCTTGCAGGTCTTGGTCGGGAACACATCGTAAGGCGACAGGTTCGAGTGGGTGTTGCCGGTGATCTGCGGGTGCTTGCCGCCGAGGAAATAGTTGGCGGCGTGCGGGAACAGCATCGAGACGGCGGTGTCGTAGAGGGTCATGTCGATATACTGGCCGAGGCCGGAGTTCGAGCGTTCATACAGCGCCATGGCAATGCCGAGGGCGGCTGAGATGCCGGTGCCGATATCGACCAGCGGGATGCCGAGCCGGGTGGCCGGGCCGCCTTCGGGACCATTGACGCTCATCAGCCCGGCCTGGGCCTGGAGCACCGCGTCATAGCCGGGCAGGCCGCCATGGGGGCCGTCGGAGCCGAAGCCGGAGATGCGGCAATGGATCAGGCGGGGGAAGCGGTCTTTTAGGACGGCCTTATACCCGAGGCCCCATTTTTCCATGCCGCCGGGTTTGAAGTTCTCGATCAGGACGTCGGCGGTTTCCAGCAGGCGAAGTAGGACGTCGCGGCCCTCGGGCATGCCAAGGTCCAGCGCCGCGCCGCGCTTGTTGCGGTTGACGCCGAGAAAATACGAGGCGGCCCCGGCTTCCTTGTCGAACGGCGGCCCCCAACCGCGCACGTCGTCGCCCTGGGGTGGCTCGATCTTGATCACATCGGCGCCGTGGTCGCCCAGCCACTGGGTGCCGAACGGGCCACCCAGCACGCGGGTCAAATCGATTACCTTCACGCCGTCGAGCGCGCCCATGGCATCCTCCGAATTTTAAGCGGCAATACCCCAGACGCGGGCCGCGAACTCGGGATAGAACCCCGCGACCTTCGGCGCAATATCCTGGCGCAATCTTTCCAGCCTTTCGTCCGAAGGCGCAGGGGTCTCGATAACGTCGGGTGCGAAGTCGAATTCGAAGCCGGTGGCCTTGGTGACCGATTCGCGGGTGTTGCCGCCGTGGACGCTTTCCAGTTGGAAGCGGCCCCATTGCGGGTCGAACGAGAACACCGCCCGGTTGGTCACCAGCGCCTTTGGGCCACCCCTGCGCCATACCTCGGGCGGGCTGACGCCAGGGGCGGAGATGAAATCGACTTTTTCGACCAGGGTACGCGGGCTGTGTTCCTCGCGAAACAGGATCACCCGGGGCACGGCGAAATACATCAGGGCCGAGCCGAACGAGCCGGGGAAGCGTTTTGTCATCTGCGGGTATTCGCCGATGCCGACCAGATTGATATTGGCGAGGCCGTCGATCTGCACGCCACCGAGGAAGAAGGTGTCGATGCGGCCTTGCCCGGCGGCGTCGAACAACTCGCGCGCGCCCTCGGCGAAGGGGTTATGGCGCATGGAGTGGAGGATCGAGACGTGCATGCGGTGCGGGGCCTCGGCCTTGGCCAGCAGGGCGGCGGCGCCGGGAATGGGCGACGCGGCGCCGACGGCGACATGGCGGTCGCCTTGCAGCATGTCGGCGAGGGTGACGATCAGCAACTCCTCGGGGGTATGGCTCACGCGGCGGTCCTCGGCGCGAGACCAAGTTCGGCCAGGTAGGCGGTGAATCCCGCCTCGGAACTGGCCGCTGCCGCGTAGGCGCGGATTGCCTCGGCGTCGGGCGGGTAGACGTCAGTCAAGCCGCAGGGCCAGGCGCCGCTCTCAGCAACTGCTATGCCGTCGACATAGAAGGCCGGCAGGGCGCAGGCGGCGGAGGCCTCGGATTCGTAGAGGCTGGTGTCGATGATTTTCTCGACAGTTACAAAGACCTTGGTCGCCGCATGAACCAATGTCGCCAACTCTCTGCGGCGGCCTATAAAAACATTACCGGACCGGTCGGCGTAAGGAGCGTGAAACAACGCCACATCGAGCTTTACGGCAGGAAGCAGCAAAATCGGGTCGGGTTCATTCCCGAAGGGGCTGTTGATGACCTGCCAATCGGGCCGGTGGGCGGCGATATCGGAGCCGATGATGCCACGCAGAGGCATGAACGGCACGCCCTTCTCGGTCGCCTGAAGCTGCGAGTGGAGCGCCGGGCAGGTCGAATCGCGCATCTGGAAGCTGCCGTTGATGGCGCCCTCGTTGAAGCGTGGAGCCAGACCGTATTCGCCCAAGGTGACCGCCGCCGCCTCGACACTGGCAACGCAGCCGGCGCCGATCAGCATATCGCCCTGGATGGTCGTCAGCGGCAGGCAATACAGCCGAAGATCGCGGGCGCCGCGGGCGATCAGCGCACGTGTCGCGGCCATCGGCACGCCAGAATAATCGGCTGGTACGCCAAGCAAAGCGCCGTCGGGGATCGCCTCGGCGATCTCATTCAGCGTCATGCGGTTGAATTCGTCCATGCTTGACCTTCGTATCAACCGGCTGATGATGTCCCAACCGGCTGGTTTTCTTCTGTGAAACCAAACTACACCGTTTATCATATGGTGCGACTACCGGAAGGCAAGGGTAAGGGCGGCATGCGCGACAGCGAAGCTTTGGGGGCGGGCGATCCCGGCGCATTGGAAGTGTTGTTCGGCTATGAGGCGGGCGCGCTGCTGGGGCTGGCCGAGGCATACCGCCGTTCGGGCTGGCGCGCGGCGACGCTCGATCCGCTGGGGTTGGCCTTGCCGGAGGCCGTGGCCGAGCTTGACCCCGCGCAGTATGGGCTTGACGAGGCGGACGCAGCACCATTGCGGCGCGCCTATTGTGGGACCATCGGCTGGGAGATCGGCCACATCCAGGACCAGCGCAAGCGCGACTGGCTGGCGCGGCGGGCCGAGGCAGATTGGCAGCCGGACCCGGCCGAACGCTCGGCGGCATTGACCCTGATCGCCAAGGGCGAGCATCTGGAGGCGACGTTCGGGCGCCGGATGCCGGGGGTAAAGACTTTTGGGTTGACCGGGGCCGAGGGGTATCTGGTGTTGACCGACGCGGTGATGACCGCCGCAGTCGAGGCCGGTGTCCGAAGCATTCTGGCTGGCGGCATGCATCGCGGCCGGTTCACCCAGATGGCGCTGAATTTCGGCAAGCCGCTGGCGCGGCTGATCGCCGAGGCGCAGGGCGCGCCGGAATTGCCGTTCAACGTCGGGGCCTCGTCGGATGTGCCCTATCATCTGGGGCACAATGGAACGGCAGCGATTGGCGGGCACGAGGTGGCGATATGGGTATCGCCACATCCGTCGCATCTGTCGGTGGTTGGGCCGATGATGCAGGGACGGGCGCGGGCAGCAAACAATCCGGCGGCAGTGCTGCCGATGATCCTGCACACCGACGCGGCGATTGCCGGGCAGGGGATAAATATGGAGGTGCTCCAGCTGTCCGGGCTGGCGCCGTTCAATATTGGCGGCACGGTCCATCTGATTTTGAACAACCAGATCGGCTTCACCACCGGGCTGGACGAGGGGCGCACAGCCCGCAGTTGCTCGGATATTGCCAAGCTGATCGAGGCGCCGGTGCTGCATGTCAACGGCGACGATCCGGACGCGTTGGTCCGGGTTGGCCGGGTGGCGGCGGAGTATCGGTGGGCGTTCGGCGCCGACATCGTGGTCGATATGGTCGCCTATCGCCGCAAGGGCCACAACGAGATCGACGAGCCGCGTTTTACCCAGCCCAGCGCCTACCGGGTAATCGACGCGATGCCGGTGCTGTCCGACATTTATGGGCGGCGGATTGGGGCGGCGGCTGATGTTGCCGAGTTTACGGCTGAAATGGACGCCGCCTTTGAGGCGGCGAAACAATGGACGCCCAACGGGCCGGAAGCGCCGCGCGGGCTGGCAGCGGATATCGAGGCGCGGATGTGCGATCCGGTTGAGACCGGAGTGGATTTGGCTGATCTGCGCCGGTTGGGGCGGCATTTGACGGCCACCCCCGAGGGGTTTGCGCTGCACCCGAAGGTCGCGCGTTTCCTTGCCACCCGCGCCGCCGCCGTCGAGGCTGGGGAGGGTATTGACTGGGCCACCGCCGAGGCGCTGGCGCTGGCGAGCCTAGCGGATGCTGGCACGCGGGTGCGGCTGGGCGGTCAGGACACGGTGCGCGGCGCATTCACCCAGCGGCATCTGGCGGTATTTGATCAGCAAAGTGGCGCCCGGCATATGGTGCTGGATGGGTTGGTGGCGGCGGTTGAGGCCTATAACGCGCCGCTGATCGAGAACGCATTGCTGGCGTTCGAATATGGCCTCAGCACCGCCACGCCGGATCGGCTGGCGGTCTGGGAGGCGCAGTTCGGTGATTTCCTGAATGTCGCCCAGCCGGTGTTTGACCAGCTGAT
>DATLAW010000289.1:0-3338 GCA_035527255.1 Thermohalobaculum sp.
GGATGGAGGGCTGGATCATGGACGAGGTCCAGCGCGGCGCGGAATTGCCGGGGCTGTACCCAATGAACGAGGCGACCAAGGCGCGCTATGCGGCGTGGAAGGCGGCGCAGGGGTGAGGCGGATCAGGTCAACGACCGGCGCCTGACCGGACCCCGACCATTGCCGCACAATCGATTGGTGGTTACACCAAGAGGATCGCACCAGCGTGCCGATAGACGGGGCCAGTCCGATATACGGGGCCAGCTGGTCAGGGGCCGGTTATATGGACACCAATTTGCCATACTGCCTGATGGAGGCGCGGGAGGCCCACCGCGCCGGGCAGTTCGATGTAGCGCGCGCCGCCTATGAGGCGTTGCTGAATTCGGCGCCGGAGGATGCTGATGTTCGGGGTCTTCTGGGCGTGCTGACGCTGCAGGAGGGGCGGCTTGGGGAAGCCGAGGCATTGCTGCGCCAAGCGGTCAGCGCTGGCGGAGATGTCCGGATCTACCTGCGAAACCTGAACAACCTGCTGGCCCTGCTGAAGCAAACCGGCGATGCCGACGCGGCGCGGGAAGCGGTCGCGAAGGATCTGCCGGATTGGCCGCAGGGTTCGGTGTCGGATGCCTCCGAGCGCCGAACCGTCCTGTCGCTTTGTTGGGCGCTGCTGCTGCTCGACCGGGCGCCGTCGGCGCGCGTCTTGCTGGAGCAGGCGATCCCTGAGCCGGGTGGCGATGCCGAGGTGCTTGGACTTTTGGGGCGGATTCTATTGGACTTCGGCGAGACCGCACCTGCCGCCGAGGTGTTGGAGCGCGCCGCCGAAGTGGAGCCAAACGACTGCCAAACCTTGATCGCACTCAGCCATGCCCAGACTCAACTCGGTCAATCGGAAACAGCGCGGGCGACGGTGAAGAAAATTGCCAAGATCGGCTCGGTTTACTCGGCCGTATCACGACCGTCGCAGCGGGCAACCATTCTGGTGCTGAACTTGACCCCCAGGAAAGTGAGCAATCTGGACGGCGGACTTTTCGGGCTGCATTTCTCGACCAACTTTCCGTCCCAGTTTGCGTCGACCATGCGCGACGAGTTCCAGTTTCTATCCGTCCTTGCCGAACTTCCCTCGGCCAGCCAGCCGGAGCGGCTGCCGAAGGCCGATGTGATCCTGAACAACTGCGCCGATCCTGAGACGATAAGCGTCCCAGGGCGCCTTGACCTCGTAATTGAGACCATGGAGCGCGCCGGAGCCCCGGTGATCAACCATCCGCGTGCCGTTTTTGACACCACACGCCAAAAGGTGGCGGCGCTGCTGGAGGGCATCCCCAACCTGAAGATACCGCGGATCGATCGCTACCGGACCGATCTAGCGCCTGTCGGCAAGATTGCGGCCGATATCGAGGACCGGTTCGCCTACCCGGTGATCATTCGCCAGTGTCAGGCGCACAGCAGCGCAAACCATCAGTACTCGATGACTGATCGGGTCGCCGTCCTGGCGGAGGACGGCAACGTCTTGCGCGAGTATCTGTCAACACTCGGCTGGCAGGAGATCTACGCGATTGAATACGTGGTGCTGCGCAAGACGTCCGGTCATTTCCGCAGGATCCGCGCTGCTTTGACCGAGGACGAGGTGATCGTCTCCAATCCCGGATTTGCTGCCAATTGGCTGACCAGCGGCGGACGCGTACGTCAGAAAGGGATCGACTTCTACCGGGCAAATCCGGAGACCATCGCCGAGTCGCGCCGGATCGTCCTAGAACCGGAGCGGTCACTGGGCGCCGACTGCATGCGAACCCTGGAGGCGATCAGGGACCGAATGCCTTTGGACATTTTCGGTGTTGATTTCGACATCGATGACACCGGTCAGGTGGTTTTCTTCGAGGCCAACGCGGCGATGAACCTGCTGAAACGCGACCACGAGCCGATAGATGTGACCCTACCGGACGAACCCTTCGAGCGCATCAAAGCGGCCTTCCGCCGCGCCGTCGACCGGCGTATCGGCGCGGTCGGGCAAATCTGAGGAACCGGATTCCCGCGATCTGGGTAAGATCAGTATTGTCGGCCAACGGTAGGAAGCTGCGGGAAGCTGCAGACCCCAACGTGCGCATGTGCAATCGGCGCCGACACTCGGTTAGTATCGGACGCCTGAGTGTGAGCACGGGGGCCTAGACCGACCGCACGGCCTCACACATCGCTGACAGCTTCTTCATCGCCAAATCCCGGCCCAGCATCGCCAGACCACAATCAGGCGCGGCGATCAGACGGTCTCGGTCGATGTGCTTGAGGGCGGCGGTAAGGCGCGCGGCGATCTGCTCGGCCGGCTCCAGTTTACTCTCAGCAATTGTGACCGAGCCAAATATGACGGTGGAATCGCGAAACTTCTCCAGCAAGGACAGGTCGTTGTAGCGGTGGGCGTCCTCGATTGAGATCTGATTGACGGTCGAACGATCGACCGCCTCGGCCAGACGGAAATAGCAGGACGGGTCGGCCTTGTGGTACTCGACGTCGTCCATATGGCCGGGATAGCCGCAGCACATATGCATCACCCGGGTCACATGGTCGGGCACTCCGTCAAAACATCGGTCGAGGCATTCAACACCATAATCCAGCGCCCGGTCGACATTGCGCGCGAACAGCGGCTCGTCAACCTGGATAAAGCGGCAACCGGCATCAACGAGCGCCCGGATCTCGAAGTTGAGCGCATCGGCCAGATCAAAGGCCAGGTCGCGGGGGTCGTCGTAGTAGTCGTTGGCGCAGGTATCCATGATTGTCATCGGACCGGGGACGGTAATCTTGACCGGGCGGTCGGTGAAGCCTTGCGCGACCCGGTAGTCGCGATCGAGAAAATGCTCTCCCCTAGGCTCGATCTTGCCGCGGATGGTCGGCAACTCGGCGGTGTAGGCGCCGTCGCGCAGGAGGCGCTCGGTCAGGCCTTCGAAATCGAAGCCGGTCAGGTGGCGGCAATGATAGTGGATGTAGTTCTCGCGCCGCTGCTCGCCGTCGGTCGGGATATCGACGCCGCATTCGGTCTGATCGGCAACAGCGGCGCCGGTAGCCTTTTGGTACAGCGCCTCGATCTCAGGGTCATCGGAATCCTGAAGTTGATTCGCCCGGCGGGTAACCTCGCCGGAGGTCTCGGTCAAACCGAGGTCGACCTGAAACCAGTCGCGCATCGGAACGTAATCGGGTTTCGGATAGGCCCCGATACAGGTCGTCAGGATAGCCATCAATTCCCCTTTCCAGCGTGGAAACATTCAACAATCTACCCTTGTTCGGTATTTGAACCGGCTACCCAGAACAAGGTATTTCGCCGCATCAGGCTGCGCAAAACCAGCGGTTCTGGCCCGACTTGACCGGACCGTCAGGGT
>DATLAW010000290.1:0-5190 GCA_035527255.1 Thermohalobaculum sp.
CTGGCGCTGAGCGACGAAGATATGCGCAAGGTGCGCGGGCGCGACATCGGCATGATCTTTCAGGAGCCGATGACCTCGCTGAACCCGGTTCTCTCGATCAAACGCCAACTGACCGAGACGCTGGAAGAGCATCTCGATGTCACCGAGGAGGGCGCCCATACCCGCGCGCTGGAATTGCTCGGCCTGGTCGGCATCTCCGAGCCGGAACGCCGGTTGAAGCAGTATCCCCACCATCTGTCCGGCGGTATGCGCCAGCGGGTGATGATCGCCATGGCGCTGGCCTGCGGGCCGAAACTGATCATCGCAGACGAGCCGACGACGGCGCTGGACGTGACCATTCAGGCCCAGATCCTCGAGTTGATGAAGGAACTGACCCGCAAGATGGGCGTCGCGATGATCATCATCACCCATAATCTGGGCGTGGTGGCGCGCTATGCCGATCGGGTCAACGTGATGTATGCGGGCCGGATCATCGAAAGCGGCACCGCCGAGCAGATTTACCACAACCCGAAGCACCCCTACACACTGGCGCTGCTGCGCTCGGTGCCGCGGATGGACCAGAAACGGGGCGCGAAACTGCTGCCGGTCGACGGCCAGCCACCGGATTTGACCAAGCTGGACGATGGCTGCGCATTCCGCCCGCGCTGCACTTTCGCAACCGAGAAATGCGCCCGCAGCAAACCGTCGCTGGACCCGGTTGAGACGGGTCATATTTCGGCATGCTTTGAAAAAGACCGCGTTGGCTTTGTGGAGGCGATGGCATGAATGAAGTCTCCACAGCGCCGGTAGATGCAGGCGGGGCCACGGCCGTTTCCGGTTCCGGCGATCTGGTTCAGGTTAAGAACCTGAAGATGTATTTTCCGGTGACCGAGGGCGCGCTGATCTCGCGGGTCGTTGCCCATGTGAAGGCCGTGGATGGCGTCAGTTTCAACATCCGCAAGGGTGAGACGCTGGGGCTGGTCGGCGAGTCCGGTTGCGGCAAGACCACCACCGGGCGCTGCATCCTGCAGCTTGAAAAAGCGACCGGCGGCGAAATCTGGTTCGACGGGCAGGACCTGAACAAGCTGTCCAAAGCCGAAATGCGGCCGTTGCGCGAGCGCATCCAGGTAATTTTCCAGGACCCCTACTCGTCGCTGAACCCACGGATGAAAATCGGCGAGATCATCGCCGAGCCGATGATGGTGCATAAAGTCATCACCGACCCGAAGAAGCGCGACGAGCGCGTGCGTGAGCTGTTGAAATTATGCGGCCTCAACCCGAAATTTGCCGACCGCTACCCGCACGAAATGTCCGGCGGCCAGCGCCAGCGCGTCGGCATTGCCCGGGCACTGGCGGTCGAGCCGGAATTCATTATCTGCGACGAGGCCGTCTCGGCTCTGGATGTGTCGATCCAGGCCCAGGTGATCAATCTGCTCGAGGACCTGCGTGACCGGTTCGAGCTGACCTACCTGTTCATCAGCCACGACCTCAGCGTCGTCCATCACCTGTGTCACCGCGTGGCGGTGATGTATCTGGGGCACATCGTCGAGTTGGCCGAGACTGATGAGCTGTTCGACAACCCGTTGCACCCCTACACAACAGCGTTGCTGGAGGCGGTGCCGATCCCCGACCCGACGGTCGAGAAGGCGCGGGTGCATACCATCATCAAGGGTGAAATCCCCAGCCCGATCAATCCGCCCTCGGGTTGCGTCTTCCATCCGCGCTGCCCAAAGGCGGTTGCCGGGTGCAAGGTGAACATGCCAGAGTTCCGTGAAGTCAGACCAGGCCATTGGGTGGCCTGTACCGAAGTTTAAGACAGAATCGCAAGCCCCCGGGACAAGGGGGAAACAGCAAGGGGCCGACTAAAGGCGACTTGATCGAAACGGTTAGCAAACCAGGGAGGAACTGATGCGAACCAAACTATGGAAATTTGCTCTAGGCGCGGTGGCTGCGGCTGCAATGTCAACGGGCGCGATAGCCCAAGAACCGAAGAGCGGCGGCATACTTACCTTTGTCGTAGCTTCGGAAGCACCGTCCTATGACGGCCATGTCGAGACGACATTCGGCGTGATCCATCCGATCGCGCCGTTCTACAGCCTGCTGATCCGGGTCAACCCGGAAAATCCATCGGATCCGACCGATCTCCAGTGCGATGTCTGCGAGAGTTGGGAAGTCAGCGCCGACGGCCTGACCTACACCTACAAGATCCCTGATGGGATCGTGTTCCATGACGGCACCCCGCTGACCGCGGCTGACGTGGCGGCAACCTACAACAAGATCGTCTTCCCGCCCGAGGGCATCGCGTCGTCCTACAAGGACTTCTACGTGATGGTGAACTCGGTCACAGCACCAGACGCCCACACTGTGGTGTTCCAGCTTGACTACCCGTCGGGCGCCTACCTGCCCGCAATGGCCAACCCGTTCAACTTCATCTACTCGAAGAAGGACTTGGACGAGCATGGCTATACGTGGCACAAAGCCAACATCAACGGCACTGGCCCGTTCATGTTCAAGTCGATGGATCCCGGCGCGTCGGTTGAGGGCGTCAAGAACCCGAACTACCACCACAAGGGCAGACCCTATCTGGACGGGTTCAAGGCGATCATCGCGACCAAGATGTCGGCCCGCGTGCAGGCAATCGAAGGCGACCGCGCGTCGATCGAATTCCGCGGCTTCCCACCGAAGCAGCGTGATGATCTGGTCGCGGCCCTGGGTGACAAGATCACTGTGCAGGAAAGCGATTGGAACTGCGTGCTGATCGTTACCCCGAACCACCGCCGCGCGCCGATGAACGATGTTCGGGTGCGTAGGGCGCTATCCCTGGCCATCGATCGTTGGGGCGGCTCGGAATACCTGTCGAAGATCGCCATCGTGAAGACGGTCGGCGGCATCGTCTACCCGAACCATCCGCTGGCAGCGACCGAAGAAGAGCTGGTCCAGATTGCGGGCTATGGCAAGGATCTGGATGCAAACCGCGCTGAATCCCGGCGGCTGCTGGAAGAGTCGGGCATCGACCTGAGCAAGACCTACATCTTCAACAACCGCGGCGTCGACCAGCCCTACCAGGTAGTCGGCACCTGGCTGGTGGACCAGTGGAAGCAGGTCGGCCTCAACTTCGAGCAGCAGGTCAACCCGTCGCCAGTGTTCTACGACATCCTGCGCAAGACCCACGAGCACGATGTCTCGATCGACTTCAACTGCCAGTCAGTGATCAACCCGATCGCCGACGTGTCGTTCTTCATTCCTGGCGGTGGCTCGAACCATTCCGGCGTCGAGGATCAGGGAATGATCGACATGTACAACGAGCTGTCGAAAGCCGGCACGTTGGAGGAGCAGCGTAAGCTGATGCGCGCCTACGAGAAGCGCGTCCTCGACGAGACCGCCAGCCAGTTCATCACGTTGTGGTGGTACAAGATCAATCCGTACCGCTCGTATGTGAAGGGCTGGAGCATCGCGCCGAGCCACTATCTGGCACAGCAACTCGACCAGATCTGGCTTGACCAATAGGACCACATAAGATCGGAGCGGCCCGCCGGGCCGCTCCACCTCCCCTCAAAGACGATCTAGAAGAAAAGTGAGCCGGGCCGATGTGGGCATATGTTATGAAACGGGTTCTGCTGATGATCCCGACCGTCCTCGGGGCGGCGGTAATCATTTTCTGCCTGTTACGTCTGATGCCGGGCGACGTGTGTGAGCTCAAGGTTGGCGCCGATGGCGGCAATTATGATCTGCAGCAGATAGAAATCTGCCGTGCGGATCTCGGACTCAACGATCCGACCATCGTGCAATTCGGAAAATTCGTCCTTGGAATAGCGACCTTCGACTTTGGCAATTCGATGTGGACCGGCCGCCCGATTACTTACGAGATGGGCCTGCGCTTCGAGCTGAGCCTGCAAGTCGCAATCATGGCGACACTGGTCGCGCTAATCATATCGATTCCGCTCGGCACCCTGTCAGCCGTCTATCAGAACACCTGGATCGATTATGTCGTGCGCATGGTTTCAATCGCCGGTATCGCCATTCCCTCGTTCTGGCTGGGAATTCTGATCATCCTGGCGTTGCTCAATATCTCGGAGGCGCTTACCGGTACCCGTTGGACGCCGCCAATCGAATATGTCCCGCTCTGGGAGGATCCCTGGTACAATCTCCAGATGCTGATCTGGCCAGCGGTCGCGACCGGTTACCGCTATTCCTCCGTCGCCACCCGCATGACCCGCTCGTCATTGCTCGAAGTGCTGCGTGAGGACTATGTGCGCACCGCCCGCGCCAAGGGGCTGAAGGAAAAACTGATCATCAACCGGCATGCGCTGGGCAATGCGCTGCTGCCGGTGGTGACAATCATCGGCATCGAGTTCGCCTTCCTGATGGGCGGATTGGTGGTGACCGAGCAGGTGTTCAACCTGAATGGCCTCGGCAAGCTGCTGGTCCAGTCGGTGACGTTCAATGACTACTCGATGACCCAGGCGATCGTTATGGTCATCGTGCTGGTTTTCGTGTTGACCAACTTTGTGGTCGATATCCTCTATGCGTGGCTCGACCCGCGCATTCGGTATAGCTGAGGAACCATGCGATGACCGATACATTAGTCAGTCAACTCGAAGACATCCAGGCCACGCCTAGTCTCGGCAAGCGCCTCGGGACCTTTGCCCGCAAACAGCCGCTCGGCACTGCCGGCGCCGTTGTGGTGATCCTCTACATCGTGATGGCAATTTTCGCACCTTACCTGACGCCGTTCGATCCGACCGCGAACAGCTACGAGCACCAGTTCGTCGCCCCCAACTGGCAGTTCATGATGGGCACCGATGAATGGGGCCGGGATATCCTGACCCGCGTGATCTACGGCTCGCGGACGGCGTTGTTCGTTGGCTTCACCTGCTCGATTGTCGGCGCAACCACCGGCCTGGTGCTGGGCGTCGGCAGCGCCTATTTCGGCGGCAAGATCGACCTGGTGTTCCAGCGCATCATGGATGTGTTCATGGCCTTCCCGCTGATCATCATGGCGCTGTCGATCGTCTCGATCTCGCGGGCGATGAAGATGTCGGCCGATGCGTCGGTCTACTTCGTGATCATCGCAATCACCATCCCGTTCATCCCGCGCTGCGCCCGCGTGGTGCGCGCCAGCGCGCTGGCGATCCGCGAAATTCCCTATATCGACGCCGCCCGCGCCAATGGCTTCAGCGACACGCGGATCATCCTGCGCCACATGGTGCC
>DATLAW010000291.1:0-10145 GCA_035527255.1 Thermohalobaculum sp.
CCAGACGGCCAGCGTCGGGGCCGGCCAATTCGACCTGGCGCTCACAGGCGACATCCCACATGGCGACACCATGGATCAGGCGGCGGTATTCGCCCACCGGGTCGCCAAAGCTGGTTGGCATGTACATGTGATTGTAGACTGAAAAACTGATCACCCCGTCAGCGACGGTCGAGTCGTAGTAGGGGCTGCGGCGGATCCGGGGAGTGGGCGTGAAATGGACTGGCATCTTTGGTGATTCCGCGCTGATTGGTTTTGTCTTACATTACCGAGGGACGGTTCCATGGCAATCGTTGTTGGTTCTCCAGCACTGTGGCAAAAGCGCATTCGACTCGGGTCGGTTGTGCGAAATCCGAGTGCCGCGGTCACGCCAGCTGAGTTGGTAAGAATTCACTGAACCTTGTCAGGAACCGGCGCGCTTGCTACTTATTCAGAGAAGCCGACTAAAATACTTGGGAATGTTCGAGTGGGAACCGCCTTGTGAGTACCGCCACGTTAAAGCTTATCGATACCTCGGCTCCTCCTCGTCTGTCGCTGGAGGGGATCACCGTCGCGTTTGACGGAGTGCCCGCAGTATCCGAGTTGAGCCTGGATGTGGGCGCCGGCGAGATCGTATGTCTGCTGGGCCCGTCGGGTTGTGGCAAGACGACGACGCTGAGGGTCGCTGCCGGGGTCGAACGCCAAAGGGCCGGGCGCGTGCTGGTCGACGGTCGGGTTGTATCGGCACGCGGTGTGCATGAGCCGCCGGAGGCGCGCTCAATCGGCTTGATGTTCCAGGATTTCGCGTTGTTTCCGCATCTAACAGTGGCCGAGAATGTCGCCTTCGGGCTGCGCCGTATCGGCGCCCAGGGCGAGCGCGCAAAGCTGGCAGCCGAGTATCTGAGCCGGGTCGGGATGGAGGCCTATGGCCGAAAGTTTCCGCATCAGCTGTCGGGCGGCGAGCAGCAGCGGGTGGCGCTGGCGCGGGCGTTGGCGCCTAGGCCGAGCGTGATGTTGATGGACGAGCCGTTCTCCGGCCTCGACAATCGGCTGCGCGACGAGGTGCGTGACCAGACCCTGTCGATCCTCAAGGAGGAGGGGGCAGGGGTGCTGCTGGTCACTCACGAGCCCGAGGAGGCCATGCGCATGGCCGATCGGATTGCCCTGATGCGCGATGGGCGGATCGTCCAAATCGGGGCGCCCTATCATGTTTATAATTACCCGGTGGACCGGCAGGCGGCGCGGTTTTTCTCGGACCTCAACTTGATCCACGGCGTTGTCCGTGACCGCCAGACCGATACGCCATTTGGCCTGTTCCTGACCCCGCAGTTGGTCGATGGCGCCGATGTCGAGATCGTCAGCCGCCCCCAGCATTTGCAGATCGAGGCTGATGACGGGACGCCGCCGGAGGCGACGTCGGAACATGGCATGCCGGCGCGCGGCCATGTGGTGCGCGCACGCTTCATTGGGGCGATGAGCCTGATCGAGGTTGCGATGGACCATGATGGCTCGATCTTGCGCGCCACTGTGCCCTTTGCCTGGCTGCCGGAACAGGGCGCGCGGGTATGGCTGAGCTTGCGCCGCGACCGGTGTTTCGTGTTTCCCTGCGTCAATCAAAGCCGGGTGAGTTCGCCTTACGCCGCGGAATAAATAAGCGGCGCGGGTCGGAATGGGCTTTAACAGCGGTCTTCGATCCAATATGTGTGTGACAAACAACAACAGCCGGGATGCTGCATCCGGCTTGAATGGGAGTGTTCGAAATGTTGAACAATATCGGCCCAATCGGTCTGATCGTTATCCTGGTGGTGGTTTTGTTGCTGTTTGGCCGGGGCAAGATCCCGCAACTGATGGGCGACGTTGCCAAGGGCATCAAAAGCTTCAAGCGGGGCATGAAGGAAGACCTCGATGAGGCTGACCAGATTGACAAGGCCTCGGATGAGCCGATCGATGTGACCCCGAAAAAGCACGAGAACATCTGATCCGACCAGATCGCGGAGGCGCGTGACATGTTGGACCTGGGATGGTCCGAAATTCTGGTGATCGGGGTTGTCGCCCTGATTGTCGTCGGACCGAAGGATCTGCCAAAGATGCTGCGGACGCTTGGGCAATATGCCGGGCGGGCGAAGGGTATTGCGCGCGATTTCCAGCGCTCGATGGACGATGCGGCGCGGCAGGCTGATATCGAGGAGCTGAAAGACGTCAAGAAGGGGCTCGACGACATGCGCGATGCCCAGCACAAGATGCAGCGCGATCTCAGCCAGTCGTTCCTGGATGGGCCGTCGAAGCCGGCGGCGAAGAAATCCGAAGCGGTATCGGGCGATGTGAAGGCGAAGGTTGAGGCGGCGGCGGTGGCTGAAGCGGCGCCGAAACCGGCGAAACCCAAGGCTAAACCAAAGGCCGTGAAGGCCGCCGATAAAGGCAGTGTGAGCGGCGTATGAGTGAGAATCATATCGAGGACAGCTCGGCGCCCCTCATTGACCATCTGATCGAACTCAGGCGCCGGCTGATCTGGTCGATCGCGGCATTCGTCATCGCGATGTTGGCCTGTTTCACGGTTGCCGATCCGATTTACGCATTTTTGGCCGAGCCGATAAGGCAGGCGATGATCGAACGCGGGCATGACCCCACGCTGATCGTTACCGGGGCGCACAAGGTGTTTTTCACCTATGTTTCGTTGGCGATGTTTGGTGGCATATTCGTCGCCTTCCCGGTCATTGCGACTCAGCTTTGGCGATTTGTCGCGCCGGGGTTGTACAAAACTGAGCAGACCGCGTTTCTGCCGTTCCTGATTGCCAGCCCAGCGTTGTTCCTGCTTGGCGCCGCATTCGCCTATTACGCGGCGTTGCCGCTGGCGCTCAATTTTTTCTTCAGCTTCGAGAAACCACCCGGCGCCGAACAGGGGCTGGGAATCGAGGTTCTCCAAGCGGCGGACGAATATCTTGGTCTGGCGATGAAGTTCATCCTGGCCTTCGGCATCTGCTTCCAGTTGCCGGTTGCGCTGACGCTGATGGGCAAGGCCGGGCTGGTCGGGGCCGAGGGGCTGCGCAAAAACCGGAAATACGCGATCGTCGGAATGCTGGTCACGGCGGCGCTTTTCACGCCGCCCGATGTGTTCAGCATGATGCTGTTGTTCTCGTCGGTATACTCGCTCTACGAGGTCTCGATCCTGCTGGTCCAATGGGTCGAGAAGCAACGTGAGGACAAACTGCGGGCCGAGGGTTATTTCGACGACGATGAGGACGAGGACGAAGGCACGGATACCGAAAGCGCCGAGACGGAGACCGACAAGTGAGCCGCGATGTCGAAGCGTTGGAGCGGATTGCCGCCGCGCTGGAGCGAATCAGCCCGCCCAGTGCCGCGCTGCCCGATTTTGCCGATGCCAGCGCCTATTTTTGGGCCGCCGAGCCGGATCGGCTGGTGCCGGTGGCCAAGGTGCATCGGGTCGAGCTGAGGCTTCTGATCGGCATCGACCGCGCCCGCGATACGCTGATGTATAACACGGTCCGCTTCGCCAACGGCCTGCCTGCCAACAACGCGCTGCTGTGGGGCGCGCGGGGCATGGGCAAATCATCGCTCGTCAAAGCTGCCCATGCGACGGCCAATGCCCAGACCGGATCGCTGGTGCTGATCGAGATCCACCGCGAGGACATTCCCTCAATTGGCCGGCTGCTTGACCTGCTGCGGACTTCAGACCGGCGCTTCCTGGTGTTCTGCGACGACCTTTCCTTCGACAAGGACGATTCGCATTACAAATCGCTGAAGGCGGTGCTGGATGGCGGCATTGCTGGGCGGCCCGAGAACGTGCTGTTCTACGCCACCTCGAACCGGCGCCATCTGATGCCGCGCGACATGATCGAGAACGAGCGTTCAACGGCGATCAACCCCTCGGAGTCGACCGAGGAGAAGGTCTCGCTGAGCGATCGGTTCGGACTGTGGCTGGGCTTCCACCCCTGCGATCAGGCTGAATATCTGCGGATGATTTGGGGTTATTGCGATCACTTCGGCATTGCCGTCGACGACGACCGGCTGCGCGCCGAGGCCATCGAATGGCGCCAGACCCGCGGCGCCATGTCGGGTCGAGTGGCATGGCAGTTCGTCCAGGATCTTGCTGGACGCGAGGGCGTGCGGATCACGGCTTAGCGCACGGTTCGATCCAACCTACGCGGGTCGAATAATCCCTTCCACGTTTTCTCGCGAATTGTATGCTGCTGCGTGGGCTCCGCCGAACTTGAACTTAGATTCAGAAAAACCGCTCAGGATCCATGCTCTCGGCGCCTTTGCGGACTTCGAAATGCATCCGTGGCTGCGGCGACGGCGAAACGACGCCGATCTGCTGACCCCGCGATACAATATCGCCCTTGCCGACCGTCACCCTCTCAATCCGGCCATAGACCGTCAGATAGTCGTCGTAGTGACGAATAAGGACGATGGTGCCGAGCCCGCCCAGCGATTGGCTGACCAGCGCGACCTCGCCCTCAGCGGACGCGATCACCGGTGAGCCTGAGGGCGTCGCAAAATCGATTCCATCGTTGCGGCCTCGTCCGGTACCCTGGTTAAAACGGGTCACCACAGGCCCGGACACCGGCGGGATCAGTGTGAACTCCCCGGTTTGGCGTGGAATGACTGGCTGTGGCGTTATCTCGGTTACCGCAGTTTCGACCGAAGTCATGTCTTCAACGGGCTGTTCCGATGGCGTCGTGATTGTCACGACCGGTCGTGGCTGTGGCGCCGGTATGAGCTGCTCGGTCGTCGGTGTCTGGTATTGTTTCAGTTGCGGCGAGGCAAGCTCGGCCGGCGCCTGCGGGTCTGGCGGCAAGGCCTCGACGGCGCTCGGCGGCGCGGCGAGGTTGCCCTGGTTGTCGATACCAACCGCGCGGTCAATTGCAGCGGCGGCAAATTCCGGGCTCCAGCCCCCGCCGCTTGTATTTGTTGGTTCGGTCGTGGGAGGGGCGGTGGCGCCGTTGGTATCGAGCGGTGCAGCCTCGATCTGCGTCGTCAACGGATCGGCCACGGCGATCTGAGTGTCGCTGCTGGGATAGGCGGGTACGGTGGTCGTCTCGGTTCCGGTCGCATAGCCCCCCGGGCGCGGCGGCAATACCAATTCATCGCCTGGTCGCAGCGGGTGGGTCGGTGACAATCCGTTGTACGAGCCAAGCTCGGAGGCGGAAAGACCGATGCGCTGGGCGACGGTAGCGACAGTATCACCCGACTGGGCCACTGCGGCCTGGTAGCCGTCGTAGCTGACAATTCCGCTGGCATCGGCAATGGTGCTTCCGGTAGTTGCGGGTGCCGCGCCCAATGTCGCTGACGGCGCGGTCGTCCCTGGGGTCGTTCCTCTGATCTCGACCGACGCCCGGTCGGCAGACTGCCTGGGGCTGCAACCGGTGGCGGCCAGCAGTGCTGCCAACAACGCCACTGTTATCGTGCGGTTAAATCTCGTCGTTTTCATGCCTATATTCCCTGCCTCGATTGGGCCGATTGGCGGCTCAGTCCCCGATGTCTTCGGGTAGTCCCTCGACGAGAGGGACAAAAAGCACGTCGCACAGCTCGGTATAACGCGGACCGCTTTCGGTCTTCTCGATCTTAATCAACTGTTGCACCTCGTCGGTCTGACCGACCGGCAACACCATTATGCCACCTGGGCGCAATTGTTCCAACAAATTAGCGGGGGTGTCATCAGCGGCGGCCGAAACCAGGATGCGATCGAAGGGCGCCTGCTCCGGCCAGCCCTTGGTACCGTCGCCGGAACGGATGGTGACATTGCCCAATCCGAGCTGGGCAATGCGCTCGCGCGCCTCCAACGCCAGCGCGCGGTGGCGCTCGATGCCGTAGACCCGCCGCGCCAGCCGGGCGAGAATAGCACAGACATAACCGGAGCCAGCGCCGATCTCGAGCACCTTACAGCGCGGCGTGACATCCAGCGCCTGAAGCATCGTGGCGACGACGGCCGGCTGCGAGATGGTTTGGCCACACGAGATCGGCAGCGGACGGTCCTCGAAGGCGCGCTCGCGGAAAGCGCGTTCGACGAAGATTTCGCGTGGGGTTTTCTCGATCGCCTCCAGCACGCGCTGATTGGTCAGGCCCGCCTGGCGCAGGGTGAGCATGAGCTGCATCAGCTTTTCATCACGGCTGTCAGGCGGCATCGCGCTCCTCCCCGGAAGACATTCTGGCCCGACCTTAGACGCTTCGCGCACCGCTGTCAGCCCGCCCGATTTTCGAGCGTGGCGCGGGCACCGTCGAGCAGATCGACGGCGGTAAGTTGCGGCCGCAATGGGGTGACCGTGACCCAGCCATCGGCACCAAGCCGGGCGTCGGAGCCTGCGGGTGCCGACCTGTTCGCGGTACTGTGCCTCAGGAACATGAAGTCGCGTCCGTTTGGCGCTCGGTGCGGTATGACCTCGAAAGTCGCGTCGGATCGGATGCCCTGGGGGCAGACGGTCATGCCGCGGATTGCCTCGGGTTTTACCGCCGGAAAGTTGACGCTGTAGAAGGATTTATCGGCGAAGGGCATCTCCAGCACAGCCTTGACCGCCTTCAGCCCCCAGGCGCGGGTCGGATCCCAGATATCATCTGGCCCATTCGGCCCGGCACTGTAGAACTGGCTGAGCGCGATTGAACGTATGCCGCTCAACCCACCCTCCATCGCCGCCCCGGCGGTGCCGGAATAGACCACGTCCTCGGCGACGTTGTGGCCCCGGTTGACGCCGGACAGGATCAAGTCCGGTGGGCTGTTCTTCAGGATCACACGCAGCCCGACCAGCACGCAGTCAGCCGGGTAGCCGTCAACGGTGTAGCGGCGCTCGTCGAGCTGGGTCATCCGCATTGGCGAGGTGTAGGAGATGGCGTGCGAGACGCCGGAGCGCTCGAAATCCGGGGCGACAACCCAAACCTCGCCATCGGGACCGGCGATCCCGGTGGCGATCTCCTCGGCAAGCTTCAGCCCCGGGGCGGTGATGCCGTCGTCATTGGTTACCAGAATGCGCATGTGCCCCGCCCCTCGCCAGCCTGTTCGCAGGCGTTGTAGGCGTGCGCGGGCGGCGCGTCTAGCGGGGGGTGTCGATTGCGCGCAGAATCTGATTTTGAGCAGCAATATAGCCCGGCGCGGTGCTCTTTAGAGCGTGCTCGATCTCCGCTGTAAGGGCGCCGAGACGGTGGAACGGGACGGTGGGTGCCGCATGATGCGCGGTGTGCCAGGGCATCTCCCAGGTCAGCCAGCGAATGGCGCGGTGAGTGAATGTGGTGCGGCTGTTGGCGAGCATGTCGGGGACCAGCGGGCAGGCGGTATGCTCGGCCAGCAGGAAGGCGCGCAGCATGGGTTGGCCGAGCAGGGCCGGGATGACCAAGAGGGTCAGTGCCAGGGTCGAGCCGGTCAGGGTCGGCAGAGTGGCGACGACGGCATAGACCGCCAGAAAGACCCGCGCCTCGGCCCGCACCCTGGCAGCGCCCCGTGGTGGCACGTATTCGGGTAGCGGGGCTCCAGCGGCGGCTGTAATCAGCGCGTGCATTTGCGCCGACCAGTAACTCCACCCGGTCAGGCGCCGGAAATACTCGCCGCGCGTTCTCGGCTTGGGCGTGGCAAGTTCCGGATCGCGCTCGGCATCCTGGGTGTGGCGGTGGTGGGCGAAGTGGAAATAACGGAAGGCGTTCGGCGGCAGCATCAGCGCCAGCCCGGCGCCCCACGCCACCGTGTCGTTCAGCCAGCGGGTGCGGAAGGCGGTGCGGTGGATGCATTCATGCGCGGCCGAGAAGAGGAAGACCAGGACGGTGCCGTGCAGAAATTGGAGCGGTAGCCGCCACCAGCCCTCGACGGCCAGCACAGCTGTAACGGTGAGGACCAGCAGCCCCAGATGACTGGCCAGCCGGATCAAGCCGGGCCTGTCCGAGGTCTCGCCCAGCGCCGCGACGCGCTCGGAGCCGACGGCGGCCAGGGCGGCGCGGTGGTCTTTGTCAGACGAGGCTGCCATCGGCGTTGATCCGTTCGGCATTGCGCATGTAGGGGCGGAGCGCCTGGGGGATGGTGATGGCGCCGTCTTGTTGCTGGTAGTTTTCCATCACCGCGATCAGGGTGCGGCCAACGGCCAGGCCGGAGCCGTTGAGGGTGTGCAGGAATTCCGGCTTCTTGGTTGCATCGCGGCGGAAGCGGGCGTTCATGCGGCGGGCCTGGAAATCACCGCACAGCGAGCAGGAGCTGATCTCGCGGTAGGCATTCTGGCCCGGCAGCCAGACCTCGATGTCATGGGTGCGCCGGGCGCCAAAGCCCATGTCGCCGCTGCAGAGGACCACGGTGCGGTAGGCTAAGTCCAGGCGCTCCAATATATTTTCGGCGCGGCGGGTCATGCGTTCAAGTTCGGCCTCGCCATCCTCGGGGCGGGTGATCGAGACCATTTCGACCTTTTCGAACTGGTGCTGGCGGATCATGCCGCGGGTGTCCTTGCCGGCGGAGCCGGCCTCGGAGCGGAAGCATTGGGTCCAGGCGGTGTAGCGGCGCGGCAGGGTGGCCTCGTCGAGGATATCGCCGGCGTGGAGGTTGGTGAGGGTGACCTCGGCGGTCGGGATCAGCCACCAGCCGTTCTCGGTTCTGTAGAGGTCGTCAGCGAATTTTGGCAGCTGGCCGGTGCCAATCAGCACCTCGTCGCGCACCAGAACCGGGGTCCAGACCTCGGTTAAGCCATTGATATCTATGTGGGTATCCAGCATGAACTGAGCCAGGGCGCGGTGCAGGCGGATGAGGGATCCCTTGAGGATTACGAAGCGGGCGCCGGAGATTTTGGCGGCGGTTTCGAAGTCCATCAGGGCCATGGCTTCGCCTAGTTCGAAGTGTTCCTTGGGGGGGAAGGCGAAATTGCGCAGGGCGCCGTGGCGGCGGAGCTCGACGTTGTCGGCCTCGGTGGTGCCGTTTGGGATATCGTCGAGGGGGGCGTTGGGGATGGTGAGCATGACGGTTTGCAGCCGCGCCTCGGTGGCGTTGATGGTGTCCTTGGCGGCGGCCATGGCAAGTTTTTTCTCGGCGACGGTGGCCTTAAGTCCCTCGGCTTCCACGGTTTTTCCGGCCTGCATCGCGGCGCCGATTTGTTTGGCGGCGGCGTTCAGGGCGGCCTGGGTGGTCTCGGCTTCGTGGGTCGCCTCGCGCCATTCCTTGTCGATCTCCAGGATCGTTGCCGACAACGGCGCCAGCCCCCGGCGCGCCATCAGGGCATCGAATTCGGCGGGGTTCTCGCGGATCAGGTGGATGTCGTGCATGGGTTTTCTCCGGTCGGGAATCGGCGGGGTTATGCACTATTGGGGCGGGGGTTTCCAGCGGAGAGGGCAATTTGGGCTGGGATTCCAACGGGGGTGTTTTGGGGGTGTTATTGGGGTGTTATTGGGGTGTTTTGGGGGTGTTATGGGAGTGCTCGCGACTCGACCTGATTTTGTCACGCAGGCGGCGGTTTTCGCGGCTTGCCGGGTGGAGCGCCGGAGGCGAGCCAGAAATGGTATTTTGAGTCGTCGTCCCAAGGTTCGATGGTTTCCGTGTCCCAGTGATCCGGCATCGTGATTCCATCAGGCAGGATGGTGGCGCTATCGGCGTAGGCGGCGTTGACGTGGTCCTGTGTGAAATGTTTCGCGTTGGCGAATCTTAGACTGCCCCCGAGGTTCGCTCCTTCGAACCGCGATCCGATCAGCAGGGCGTGGATGCCGTAGATTGCCGCGCGGGGTGTGGTGCGGCATAGCCGGACAAAACCGTCGTCAAAGCGATGGGTCCAATCCCAATTCTTTGGGTTCCAAACCATCGGTGGGAGGGTGTCTTGAAAATGGGTAGCGCCTCGGCTTGAATTTCGGCTGTGCGGACAAAGCAGCCTTTGAGCATCAGAGTTGAAACGAGACTTAGGACAGTTTGGCACCTTGTTCCACCAAACGGCCTACGAAGTTCGCTGACGTGTTCCCGCTCGGATAACCGCTTCCCTTGTTTCCGCAGGATCTCGGAATAGTAGTTCTGATTTGCCGCGCTTGACACATCGCATCAATCTTCCGACGCTTCCGGTGCATCTAGATTCCATCGAAACGGATATGTTTGGAGAGGTCACGCGGATGATCGATCGACTACGCTTTACTTCAATAATTCTACTCGTTGCGGTGTTTGGCCCAATTGTCGCGTTTGCGCAGAACGAGAGATCAGAAAGTGATGATCT
>DATLAW010000292.1:0-18434 GCA_035527255.1 Thermohalobaculum sp.
CGATCTGGCCAGCATCGTTACAGCTATGGGTCACAGCGTCGCAGCGATCGCCGATACACATCTGCAAGCCGTAGCATTGGCCCGCGCGAGAAGGCCTGGAATTGTCCTGGCAGATATCCAGCTTCGCGATGGCAGTTCCGGAATCGACGCAGTCAAGGATATCCTTCAAGCGATCGATGTCCCGGTGATCTTCGTCACCGCCTTTCCCGAAAGGCTGCTCACCGGCGAATGCAACGAGCCGACCTATCTGATTGCAAAGCCGTTTGATCCAGATGTCTTGAAGGTGACCATCAACCAAGCGCTGCTGCTGCATCCTGCGGTACCGGCCGCTGCGGTCGGTTGACGATACTTCCAGGGTAAATCGCAGAAGGCAAAATATCGTGGCCAAGCTGAACCGGATCCGCCTCGTCGCTGATACTGTTTCCGGGCGACTGGCAATGGTCTTCGCGCTGCTGATTCTGCCACCGGTAATCCTGAGCCTGTTCCTGGCCTGGAATACGTTCACCGAACAGAAGGCGCGCGCAAAACTGCAAGTGCGGCAGTTTGCAACGCTGACCGCGACCTATGAAAGCAAGTTCTTCGATGACGCCCGAAAGATCCTGCAACAGCTCGGGAACGAGGAGGCGATCCGACGAGATAGCGGCGCCGGCTGCGATGCCGTTCTCGAGGCCGCACAGGAGCGCACGCCACAATTCGCCAGCATCGGGTACTTTGACATCAACGGCCAAAAGATCTGCGGATCGAACGACGATTTTGACGACGTAACGAACCGGGCGTGGCTTCAAGAGGTTCGTAGATTCCGCAGCTTCGCGATCAGCAACTATACGGTGACGCCGAATTCATTCTTCCCGGTCATCGAGGCGGCGCAGGCGGTATATGGGCCAGATGGTCAGCTTCTGGGCGTATTGGCGGCCTCGATCCGGCTTTACTGGCTTTCAGCCTTCATTCGCGAGATCAGCCTCCCCAATGAGAGCGTCGTCTTTCTGATTGATGACAACGGAAACGTTCTCGCCGACCGGGCCGCAATCCTCAATACTACTGGTCCGTCGATCCCGGAAAACTCCGCTACCACGGCAGGTCTGGGGTTGCTGACGACGGTCGTCGATAAGGACGTCGCTGCAGCGATATTGACCCGGAGTCTGATAGACTTCGAGGCGGTCGGTCCAGATAACATACGCCGCGTCTTCTCCAGCGTTGCATTGCCCCATGGCGGCGCCACGGTTCTGTTCGGGATGCCTGCTGCAAGTTCCTTCGGATGGCTTGAGAAGGATCTGTTCTATCGTGTGCTTGGCCTTGCAGCCATCGTCCTGGCAGGGATCGGCGCGGCCTGGTTCGGGACGCGCTATCTGGTGACCAGATGGACCTCGTCTCTGCGTGGGATGGCTCGGGCCTATGGCCAAGGAAACTACGCACCGAAACCCAACTTTGCGAAAGCTCCGAGAGAATTGCGCGACCTTGGTGAGACGCTCGCGATCATGGCCCAGCGGATCGCGGTGCGGGAGGAGGAACTGCGAGCCTCATTGAACCAGAAAGACATCATCCTTCGGGAGATCCATCACCGTGTTAAGAATAACCTCCAGATCGTCAGCAGCCTGCTGAATATCCGTACCGGGAGTGTAATCAGCAGCGCCGGACAGTCGGCATTGAGTGAGGTCAAGGCGCATGTGCGTGCGTTGGCGCTGGTTCATCGGCACCTGTATGAAAATGACGATGTCGAGCAGGTGGATTTACGTTCGTTCATGACCGAGCTGTGTCAGAGCACGCTTGCCGGCCTTTCCAGCCCCTCGCAGCGTGTGTCGCTGGCAATCGACATTCCGGAGTTCATGATCTCGACCGACCGCGCGATTGCGATTGCGCTCCTCGTAACTGAAGCGATGACAAACTCGCTGAAACACGCTTTCCAGCCGGGACAGCCGGGCCGGATATTCGTTTCCTTTGCGCGGGAAGGCGATCGGTCGGGAACTCTGTCGGTTGCTGATGATGGCGTCGGCATATCACCTGCATTGCCCGACACCGGCGGAATCGGGCTTCAGTTGATCAAGGCATTTGCCAAGCAGATCGGCGGTCGGGTGACGATCTCCGGGCCACCGGGTACGTGCATCCGGGTGACGATCGGAGATGTCAGCGACGGTTTGGGCGACGAGGTGGACGAGGGGACCCCGGAAACGCCCGTCGGCACCAGCAGCGCCGCCTGAGCTCCACCGACGCTTCCCCTTCGATTTTACCGGGCGACGCTAAATCAAGACGGATTATCGAATTCCAGCTCACCTTCAATGTTCATCATCTGGCGCAATGTGGCCCGAGCCCGACTGAGGCGTGACATTACAGTGCCTATCTTTAAATCAAGAACTTCGGCGGCCTCGCGGTAACTCATTCCTTCAACGCCGACCAGCAACAGAACCTCCCGATGTTCCTCGGATAGATGGCGGATCGCTTCGACCGCCTGGCGGCAGGCGAAGCGATCGCCCTGCGATGCACTGACGGCAACAAGGGCCAAATCTTCGACCGGAATTTGGACTCCCATTCGTGACTTTTGTTTCAGCAGGTCGATCCGTACCCGGTGCAGAATGGTGAATAGATAGGCTCGGAGATTTTCAATCTCCCGATCCCCGTCAAAGTAGACAAGCGCCCGCTTTAACGCCTCCTGGACAAGGTCATCGGCATCCGCATGGTTGCCCACCAATGCGCTGGCGTAGCGGCGGAGCGCACTGATATGATCCAGCAGGTCGCGATCACCCCCGTCGCGAATATTGGTGGATCGCCCGTCGATGTCCACTTTCGGCATTCTCCCATTACTCCCGGACGCGATCGTCATTCGGATCGACGCCACGGGCAGCTATCAGTGAACCGTAGATCTACGCTACCACCATAAGGACGCAGAACAATGTCACTGGTTCCGGGATCAGGATTGATTGCTTCCCTTGACTCTGACGGCGCAGCTTCTGGCGCGCCAACGGAACTTCCGGCGGTAGGCGCTACTGCATAGACCGCTAGATGCAAGTTTCTATTCCGCGATATTTTGGAGAATTTGACCGGGCCGCGCAATTCTTTTGCCGGCGGGACCAGAAAGTCTCGCAGCCAGCTTAAGTATTCAGAAACCAGCGGTGGATCGTGTAATCACATTTTACGTCTATTCCACGAACCCACCACGCCGATGCCAATTCCAAGCATCACGGATCATGGCGTCGAGATCGTGGACAGGTTGCCAACCGAGTATCGCCTGCGCGCGGCTGGCGTCACAGACCAGCCGTGCCGGATCACCGGAACGACGCGGTCCCGGCTTCGCTGCGATCACGGCGCCGGTCACGGCCCGCGTCCTGGCGATCACCTCGGCCACCGAGTAACCGCTTCCGATGCCGAGATTCATTGCGGACGTTTCGCCCAGCCGATCAGCCTGCCCCATCAGCCGCCCGAGGCCCAGCAAATGCGCCGCGATCAAATCCTCAACATGGACATAGTCGCGAATACAGGTGCCATCAGGCGTCGGATAATCCTGGCCGAAGATGGTGATCGCCTCGCGCTTTCCCATTGCTGCCTCGATCACCAATGGCACCAGATGGGTCTCGGGCTGATGTTGCTCGCCAATCTCGGCGCCGGGGGCTGCCCCGGCGACGTTAAAATAGCGGAAGATCATGGCCCGGAACCCATGGGCCCGAACGAAATCGCCAATCATCGTCTCGATTGCCAGCTTGGTGGAGCCATATGTATTGGTTGGGCGCTGGGGTGCCGCCTCGGGAATCAGATCGAGATCAGGTTCGCCATAAGTTGCTGCCGTCGAGGAAAAAACAATCCGGGCAATCCCGGCGCGGCGCATCGCTTCAAGAAGATTAAGGCTGCCGCAGACATTGGTACTCCAATAAAGCTCCGGGTTGGTCATCGACTGGCCAACCAGTGAGCGGGCGGCGAAATGCATTACCGCGTCGATCGGCTCGGTAGCGAAGGCGCGGTCGAGATCAGCAGAGTTCAGCAGGTCGCCCTCGATCAATGGACCAAAGCGCACCGAGTCGCGCCAGCCGGTCGAGAAATCGTCGAAGACAACCGGCCTGTGACCCGCTTCGGCGAGCTGACGGCAGGCATGGGCGCCAATATAACCGGCGCCTCCGGTTACCAAAACGACTGCCATTTGATCTCTCCCGCTCCACTGCCAGCGCACTGCCTATCATCGAAGGGAGCCGGGGATCAACGGTACTCCAGGCACGCAGGGAAAGGGGCAAGGACGCAGTTTATACTGCCTAGGAGTCCAAGCGTTTCAGTGCGAAGTGAACTGCATCGCGCTTGAATCGCCGCAAAGTCTGGATGCAATGATGTGCATTCGCGGGACGGGACATTGGCGGCGGCGTTGCGTCGCTGCACCTGGCGGGGTAGGGCTGCGGCATGGAACCAGAATACATCGATGCCGTTGTCATTGGCGCTGGACCGGCCGGGCTAGCCGCCGCCGAGGCGCTGTTGGCGGCGGGCATCCGACCGGTGGTCTTCGAGGCGAAACCGACGGTGGCGCGCAAGCTGTTGATGGCGGGGAAGTCCGGCCTGAACCTGACCAGGGACCAGGACCGCGAGAGCTTTATCGCGAATTTCGGTACCGCCGCCCCACGGCTTCGCCCGATGCTGGATACTTTCGGCCCACCCGAGGTCCGCGCTTGGGCCGAGGGGCTGGGTCAGCCGGTGTTCACCGGCTCGTCCCTGCGGGTGTTCCCGAAGGCGATGAAGGCGTCGCCGCTGGTGCGCCAATGGCTGGCCCGGTTGGCCGAGTTGAACGGAGGCGCCGAGATCCGTACCCGCGTGCGCTGGACCGGATGGCAGGGCGATGCGCTGGCTTTCGACACCCCGGAAGGCCCCCGGCTCGTTACCCCCCGCGCCACCATCCTGGCCTTGGGCGGCGCCAGCTGGCCGCGCCTCGGCTCCGACGCCGCCTGGGTGCCGTGGCTGGAGGGGCGCGGCATCAGTATCACCCCGTTCCGCGCCGCCAACATGGGTTTTGACGCGGATTGGTCGGTGCATTTCCGCGACCGTCTCGCCGGCCTGCCAGTCAAGCCGGTACGGCTGAATTTCAACGGCCATTCGGTCAAAGGCGAGTTCGTCGTCACCAGGTCCGGCATCGAGGGCAGCGCCGTCTACGCGCTGTCCGACTCCTTGCGTGATGCGCTGGAGCACGGCCCCGCCACGCTGACCCTCGACCTCGCCCCGGACCAGAGCGAGGCCGCGCTCAGCGCCCGCCTGTCGCGCCCGATCGGGCGAAACTCGATGGCCAACCATCTGCGCAAGACGGTGCGCCTGACCGGGGTCAAGGCCGGGTTGCTGCGCGAACTGGCGCCGCAAACCCTCGGCAGCCCCGACGACACCGCGAGGGCGATCAAGGCGCTGCCATTGGTGCTGACCCGCTCCCGCCCGCTGGCCGAGGCGATCTCCAGCGCCGGTGGCGTTGGTTGGGGCGAACTGGACAAAGACCTGATGCTGACCCGCCAGCCTGGCACCTTCGCCGCCGGCGAGATGCTGGACTGGGAGGCGCCGACTGGCGGCTACCTGCTGACCGCCTGCCTTGCCACCGGGTTTCGGGCCGGGCAAGCTGCCGCCGATTGGATCAAGGAAGCCCGATGACGGAACCTAAAGGCGAAATCACCATCCAGACCATCGCCATGCCCGCCGACAGCAACGCCAACGGCGACATCTTCGGCGGCTGGCTGATGGCGCAGATGGACCTCGGGGGCAGCATCCTGGCGCGTCGGCGCGCACGCGGTCGGGTCGCCACCGTGGCGGTCGACGGGATGGTGTTCCACAAGCCGGTCAAGATTGGCGACGTGCTGGCGATCCACTCGGTGCTGGAACACGAGGGCCGCACCTCGATGAAAGTCGCCGTCGAGGCCTGGATCACCCGGATGCCGGCGGGCGACCACATGCGGGTAACCAAGGCGGTGTTCACCTTTGTGGCGATCGACGATGCGGGGAAGCCTAGAGTGCTGCCTTAGCCTCTCACAAAGCAAAACCCCGCAGGCAGGCCCGCGGGGTTCATAGTTTTCAACGCAGTAGGCGTGACTTAGACGTAGCTGATGTTACCAGCCGAGGTCTTGCCGTCACGGCCGCTTTCCAGTTCGTACTGGATGCGCTGGCCTTCGCCCGGGCTCTGCAGCCCAGCGCGCTCGACGGCCGAGACGTGCAGAAATACGTCCTTGCTGCCGTCTTCCGGCTGGATAAAGCCGAAGCCCTTAGTTGCGTTGAACCATTTCACGGTGCCAGTGGCCATATCCGTGTCTCCTTCTTAGATGCCGCACGCGGGGTGCTGCGACTGTGGCTTTTCGGTCATCTCAGAAATCCGACAGCCTAAAGAGACGGACAGTGGCTTCGATTGATGCGATAGCGCGGCCTATATGGGCGCATACGTCGCAAATTGCAAGTGTTGCTGCTCGTTTGAACGATCAGAATCGGGGCTTTTCGCCCGGCCACACAATATCTATGGGGATCATCCTTAGCGGTGACAATATGCAGGGAATAGACGCCGAGAGGCTACACCGTGGCAGTTGAGCAGATGCCTTGCGCCAACACAAAACCCCGCAAGCGGACCCCCGGGGCAATTTCAGTGAGCGCTGTTACCAGCGGTTCAGACGTAGGAAAGGTCGCTTGCCGAAGTCCGGCCGTCGCGGCCGCTTTCGAGTTCGTAGGACACCTTCTGGCCGTCCTGCGGGCTCTGCAATCCGGCGCGCTCGACCGCCGAGACATGCAGGAATACGTCCTTGCTGCCATCGTCCGGCTGAATGAAGCCAAAACCCTTCGTTGCGTTGAACCATTTCACGGTGCCAGTGGCCATATCCGTGTCTCCCCATTATGTGCCACGCGCATTGTGCCGTGACTGTGGCTGCTCGGTCATCTATGAAATCCGACAGCCTAAAGAGACGGACAGTGGTTTCGATTCTTGAGCGATAGCGCGGGATATTTTCAAGATTTTGTTATGAAATGCAAGCGTTGCTATGTGTTGGTTTTCTTATGCAATGCAGCGCTGCTATGTGTTCAAACGATCTGGACCGGGTTCATTCGCTAAGGTACACAACATCTATGAGCACGATCCTACCTGACGACGACATGCAGGGGGTGGTGGCGGAGCCTTTGGCGCGGGCGCTGGGGGACCGCTACCTCACTTATGCGCTGTCGACCATCATGCACCGGGCGCTGCCCGATGCCCGCGACGGGTTGAAACCGGTCCACCGGCGAATCCTCTATGCCATGCGCGGCCTGCGGCTCGATCCGGCCTCGAGTTTCCGCAAATGCGCCAAGATCGTCGGCGAGGTGATGGGCAACTATCACCCGCATGGCGATCAGGCGATCTATGACGCGCTGGTGCGGACCGCGCAGAGCTTCAGCCTGCGCTATCCGCTGGTCGACGGGCAGGGCAATTTCGGCAATATCGACGGCGATAACGCAGCCGCGCAGCGCTACACCGAAGCACGGCTTACAGCGGTGGCGGTCGCGTTAATGGAGGGACTGGACGAGGACGCGGTTTCCTTCCGGCCAAATTACGACGGCTCGGATCAGGAGCCCGAAGTTCTGCCCGGCGCCTTCCCGAATCTGCTGGCCAATGGCACCACCGGCATCGCGGTCGGCATGGCGACCTCGATCCCGCCACATAATGCGGGCGAATTGGCCGAGGCGCTGTTGCACCTGATTCGCCACCCGAACGCCCGTACCGAGACGCTGGTCGAGATGATCCCCGGCCCGGATTTCCCGACCGGCGGGGTGATGGTCGAGAGCGCTGAATCGATCCTTGAGGCCTACCGCACCGGGCGTGGCGGGTTTCGGCTGCGCGCCGCCTGGCAGGTCGAGGATCTGGGCCGTGGCATGTGGCAGATCATCGTCACCGAGATCCCCTATCAGGTGCAGAAATCCAAATTGATCGAGCGCATCGCCGACCTGATCAACGACCGCAAGATCCCGATCCTGGGCGATGTCCGCGACGAGAGCGCCGAGGACATTCGCCTGGTACTGGAGCCAAAAGCGCGTAACGTCGATCCGGCGATGCTGATGGAGATGCTGTTCAAGCAGTCGGATCTCGAGGTCCGGATCCCGCTGAACATGAATGTTCTGATCGACGGGCGCACCCCGAAGGTTTGCTCGCTGGCCGAAGTGCTGCGGGCCTTTCTCGACCACCGCCGCGAGGTCTTGCAGCGCCGCTCGCGGCACCGGCGGGCCAAGATCGACCACCGGCTCGAAGTGCTCGAGGGCTACATCATCGCCTTCCTCAACCTCGACCGGATCATCGAAATCATCCGCACGCAAGACGAGCCGAAACCTGTGATGATGGCCGAGTTCAAATTGACCGATGTGCAGGCCGAGGCGATCCTCAACATGCGGCTGCGCAGCCTGCGCCGCCTTGAGGAAATGGAGCTTCGCCGTGAGCATGGCGAGTTGTTGGTCGAGCGCGCCGAACTCGACGACCTGCTTAGCGATGAGACCCTGCAATGGGGCCGCATCGCCGATCAGATCCGCGCCATGCGCGATCAGTTCGGCGCCCCGCTGGCGTTGCGCCATCTGCGGCTGGCCGAGGATCTGGCAGCTGCCAGGCTCGACCATGACCCCTACCCTCTCGGCGCCCGGCGCACCAGATTTGCCGAGGCGCCGACCATCGATTTCGTCCCCGCCGAGGCGATGATCGAGCGCGAGCCGGTCACCGTGGTTTGCTCGGCCCAAGGCTGGATACGCGCGATCAAGGGGCATGTGGCCCTCGATGGCGAGCTTAAATACAAGGACGGTGACAGCGGTCGCTTCGTCTTCCACGCCCAGACCACCGACAAGATCCTGGTCTTCGCTACCAATGGCCGGTTCTACACCTTGGGGGCCGACCGCCTGCCCGGCGGGCGCGGCATGGGCGAGCCGATGCGACTGATGATCGATCTGGCCAACGACGAAGACCTGGTGGCGCTGTTCATTCACCACCCTGGCGAGCGGCTGCTTGTCGCCTCGTCGGCGGGCAACGGTTTTATCGTCGAGGAAAACGAGGTCATCGCCCAGACCCGCAGCGGGCGCCAGGTGCTGAACGTCAAGGACGGGGTCAAGGCCGTGATCTGCCAGACGGTCACCGGCGACCACGTGGCGGTGGTCGGGCTGAACCGCAAGCTGTTGGTGTTCGCGCTGGCCGACCTGCCCGAGATGACCCGTGGCAAGGGCGTGCGGTTGCAGAAATATAAAGACGGCGGCCTGTCCGACGCGCTGTGTTTCGCCATCGCTGACGGGCTGACCTGGAAAGACCCGGCCGGTCGCACCCGAACCGAGACCGACCTGGCCGAGCATCTGGGCAAACGCGCGAGTGCCGGCCGCATGGCCCCACGCGGCTTCCCGCGTGACAACAAGTTTACCTGAGAGGCATCATGAGCAGAACCATCCTGATCACCGGCGGCTCGCGCGGCATTGGCCGAGCGACAGCGATCCTTGCCGGTGGCCTGGGCTGGAAGGTCGGCGTCAACTATGTCGGCAATGCGCAGGCGGCGGCCGAGACGGTTGACTTGGTCATCGCCGCCGGTGGCCAGGCCATCGCCATCCCCGGCGACGTGTCGGTCGAGGCCGATGTGATCGCCATGTTCGACGCCACCGATGCCGCCTTCGGCCCGATCACTGCGCTGGTAAACAACGCCGGGATCGTCGGCCCGAAATCGGCGCTGGCCGACATGCCGCTGGAACGCATGCGCCGGGTCTTCGACATTAACGTCCTCGGCGCCTATCTGGTTGCCCGTGAGGGCGCCCGCCGGATGCCGACCAATCGCGGCGGCGAGGGCGGCGCCATCGTCAATGTCTCGTCGATGGCGGCGACACTTGGCTCGCCGGGCCAGTATGTCGATTATGCCGGCTCGAAGGGCGCGGTCGATAGCCTGACGGTCGGACTGGCCAAGGAACTGGCGGCGGTAGGGGTGCGGGTCAACGGGGTCCGACCCGGCATTATCGACACCGAAATCCACGCCTCCAGCGGCGAGCCCGACCGGGCGGCGCTTTTGGGACCAAGCGCGCCGATGGGCCGGGCGGGTACGGCGAACGAGGTGGCGCAGGCGATCATCTGGCTTTTGTCCGACGCGGCGTCCTACGCAACTGGCACCACAATCGACATCTCCGGCGGGCGGTGAGCCATGCGGCCGCGCCGTCTGATCGGGAGCGGCTGCCCGCACCCGCCGCTATTTCCGGCCGCTCAAACCTTCTCGGCGGCGATGCGAAGCCAGGCAGCCCGTTCCATTTAATAGTCGATCGCCCGGTAAATCGGATGTAGAATGAACCGGGACGCTATGGCTTTCGGTCCGGAGGATAAAGTCCATGCCATTGCGCGCACACCATGCCGCTCTTCTAATATCAATGCTGGTCACTGCCGCCTGTACGACGATGACGGTTGAGGAGCGGATCAGCGCCTGCCAGGCGACCGAGTGGTCAAGCTATGGCGAGAATGACGGTCGACTGGGAGTCGCGGAGGCTGATCGAACCGAGAAATTTTCTGAATGCGCCGCCCTTGGCTATCCTGCCGACCTTGCCGCCTACGATGCCGGGCGGGCGGAAGGGCTCAAATCATACTGCACCGTCGATAACGGATATGAAGCCGGGTACGCTGGCCGACGCTATCGCAATGTCTGTCCGCCGGAGTTGGAACCGTCATTTCAACAGGGATACGAACAGGGCCAGAAAGAGCGGCCAGTAAACTTCTACCCGTATTTCGGGTTCGGATACGGATACTCCCACTTTGGTTTTTTCGGGGGCCATCGGCACCGTCACCGCCGGTATTAGGAGTCGCGACGCGAATTGACGTTGTTGGCGGTTAGGCGTCAGCCTTCCCGGCTCACGTCCTTCACTCCGCCGCCTGCACTGCCGCGTCGGCCTCGGCGGTCAGGAACCGCTCGGCCTCCAGCGCCGCCATGCAGCCCATTCCGGCCGAGGTGACTGCCTGGCGGTAGACATGGTCGGTCACATCGCCAGCCGCAAACACTCCCGGCACCGAAGTCACCGTCGAGAACCCCTTGGTCACCACATAGCCGCCCATATGGGTCTCGAGTTGGTCCTTCACCAATTCGGAGGCCGGGGTATGGCCGATGGCAATGAACACGCCGGAGGCAGCGGTCTCCTGGGTCTCGCCGGTCTTCGTATGCGTCAGTCGGGCGCCAGTGACCCCGTCGGTGGGCGAGCCAAGGATCTCGTCGACCTGATGGTCCCACAGGGTTTCAATCTTGGGGTTATTGAACAGCCGTTGCTGCAGGATTTTCTCGGATCGCAATTCGTTGCGCCGATGGACCAGGGTCACTTTCGAGGCCAAATTGGCCAGATACAGCGCTTCCTCGACCGCGGTATTGCCGCCACCGATCACCAGCACTTCCTTGCCGCGATAGAAGAACCCGTCGCAGGTGGCACAAGCCGAGACACCAAAGCCCTTGAACTTCTCCTCCGACGGCAGACCCAGCCAGCGGGCCTGCGCACCGGTTGCCAGGATCACCGCATCCGCGTGCCAGATGGTGCCGCTGTCGCATTCGGCTTTGAACGGGCGGCGCGACAGGTCCAGCTTCAGCACAATGTCAGCGATGATCTCGGTGCCGACCGCCTTGGCATGGGCCTCCATCTGCACCATCAGGTCGGGGCCCTGGGTCTCGATCACACCGGGCCAGTTCTCGACATCAGTGGTGATGGTCAGCTGCCCACCCGGCTGGATGCCCTGGATCAGCACCGGCTCGAGCAGCGCCCGCGCGGCATAGACGGCGGCGGTATAGCCAGCCGGGCCGGAGCCGATGATCAGGCACCGGGTGAAGCGAGTCTCGGGCATGGGGGCGTTCTCCTGAGTTTGATTGCCCCCTAGATAAACCGCACATCCAGCCGCGCCAAGGGGGCAGGCGGTCGCATTTGGGGTGGATGTTACAGCAGCCGCTTCTCGATCTCCGCCGCCACCCGGTCGGCCTCGACCAGCGGGGTGTAGCTCCAGTTCTCGATGACCTCGGTGAAATCCCGGGTGATGCCGCGCCGGGTCAACTCGCAGTGGAAGGCGGCGATCTTGGGGGACTGGCCCGCGATCCGAAAGACATGGACGGGCAAGCCGGCCGTGGCGGCCTCGGAGATCATGTTGACCGAGTCCGCGGTCACCAGAACCGCCTCGGCCAGACCGAGGATACCGGGGTGCGGGTTATCGCCGGTTCCGTCCCAGAGGAACGTCGTGGCTGGATCGCAATCGGCCTTGAGACTGGCAATGACCACCGGGTCGGTGCGGCGCGATGGGGTGATCATCAACCCGATGCCACTGCGCGACAGGGCCACCACCTGTGCAACCAAACGGTCAACATCCTCGTCACGCCAGAAAGCGCTTTTGCCGGGACCGCCGATTAGGCAGGCGACGCGGCGCGCGGGCAGATGGGCGAGGCGGGAGCGCCAGAGGGACGCCTCGGCGGCGATCCACTCGGGCGAGATCCGCCCGACTGCACCGATGGTGGCGATGACGTTCG
This sequence comes from Thermohalobaculum sp., assembly GCA_035527255.1. GTDB lineage: Bacteria > Pseudomonadota > Alphaproteobacteria > Rhodobacterales > Rhodobacteraceae > Thermohalobaculum. The sequence goes on from DATLAW010000292.1 coordinate 12,438, forward strand.
GGGCGGCTATCTGGTCGTGCTCAGGCACCACCACCAAACCGAAAGCGACATGCGGCATTCTCGGGTCGAGGACCTGCACCGTCTTGACGCCGTGCAGCTTACCCATCGCCGCCACCAGCGGCGCGATCCGCCGCCCGGCGCCGATGATCAGATCCGGCCAGGGTGGCATCAGCTTAGTCGCGTAACCGGTTGCTGGCCAACCGCCCTCGCGCGTCCCCAGCAGGTGCCACAACTGTGCTGGCAGTCGCGCCGCCCAGGGTTTCGGCGCAAGTTGCTGCACGGTAATATCCGTCACCCGCCGCCGCGCCAGCGCCTCGGCAAGCCCCAGCGCTTGAGCTTCGTTGCCAGCGCGGCCATCGGTGATGACCCAGATCTGGAGGCGTTTGGTTTCCATATCTTGCGCGTTCTCGCAATTTTATTGCGTTCAGGGGGCGTCCAGCTTAAATATCCGGAAAACCACGCCGCAAGCCAGAGGGTTCAGACCCGGCACGGCGGAAACGGGGGAATCGCATCCATGTCCGGCACAAAACTTGATCCGATCGACCGCAAGATCCTGATGGAGCTTCAGGGCGACGGCCGCATGACCAATGTCGAGCTTTCCCGCCGGGTCGGCATCTCGGCCCCGCCCTGCCTGCGCCGGGTCCGCTCGCTGGAGGAGGCCGGGCTGATCCTGGGCTACCACGCCCGCGTCAACGCCCGCGAGCTTGGCTACGAGGTGATGGTGTTCGCCATGGTCAGCCTGAAAAGCCAGGCCGAACGCGATCTGGTAGCCTTCGAGGACCTGGCCCGCAGCTGGCCCCTGGTCCGCGAATGCCACATGCTGAACGGTGAGATCGACTTTTTGCTGAAATGCATGGCGCCGAACCTGCTGACCTTTCAGACCTTCCTGACCGGCAACCTGACCTCGGCCCCAAATGTCGCCAGCGTCAAGACCTCGCTGGTGATCCGCGCCGCCAAGGACCAGCCGGGTGTGCCGTTCGAGATGAGCGACCACTTGGCGGCGGAGCAGGTTTGAGGGGGGTGCGGTTACTTTCCGCACCCAAGTTCTCCCAGCCTTGGGTGTCGCGGGCGACGTTAACGTCGCTGATCCGGGCCAATTGACGTCCTTACCGGTCGAGACACCGCTATCCCGCCTGGCGAGGCGTTCTGGTGGCGCCTGGCCCGGCCTTGCTTAGGATTTGCTGAAGCACGGCTCAGAAAACTTGTTCTTTACGCGTCCCCTGCGAGTTAGGATGCAGGGGCGTAACAGGGACGACACGATCCAAAGGGGAAGACGATGATCCGCACCGGCGCCGAATACCGCGATTCTCTGCGCGACAGCCGCGAGATCTACATCAATGGCGAGCGGGTGAAAGACGTCACCACTCATCCCAGCTTCCAGCCGTTGGTCGATATCCGGGCGCGTATCTACGACATGCAGCACGACCCGGTGACAGCACCGGTGATGACCGTTGTCGGCGAGAACGGCGAGATCAATGCCATTGGCAATGCCCTGCCCCATACCCAGGACGACTGGTGGGCCAAGCGCCGCGCCACCGATCTGGTGATGGACACGGTTGGCGGCGTCGTCACCCGCGTTGGCGACGAAACCGTCGGCGAAATGTGGTCGCTGTATGACGGCCAGGATGTGCTGTCCGAGATCGACCCGCAATGGGCCAAGAACATCGAGAAGCACGTCTTCAAGGTGCTGCACGGCGACCCGTTCCATGCCTCGGCCAATACCGACCCGAAGGGCGACCGATCGAAGGCGCCGCAGGACCAGGATCCGGACATGCTGCTGCACGTGGTCGGCGAAACCGATGCTGGCATCATCGTGCGTGGCGCCAAGTTCGAGACCGCCGCGGCCTATGCCAACCAGGCTTTCACCAAGCCGACCATCGCCAACTGGGGCAACGACGCATTGTCGGACTATGCCGTCGGCTTCATTTGCGACCTTGGATCGCCCAACCTGAAATTCATCTGCCGCACTGGCTTTGCTGGCCGGGCACCGGTTGAGGACTACCCGCTGGCCAATCGTTTCGACGAGGTCGATGCCTTGGTGATCTTCGATAACGTTTTGATCCCGTGGGAAAATGTTCTGTTCTACCGCCACACCAAGGCGGCATCCTTCATCCGGGCGACGCTGCACCGCTATTCCGCCTTCGCCTTTGTCCAGCGCAACCTGAAGGTCGCCGACATGTTGATCGGGGCGGCGTTGCACAACGCCCGCCAGACCGGGTTGGACAAGCAGCAGGCGGTGCAGGAGAAACTGGCCGAGCTTGCCATCTACCGCGAGACCATCAACGCGCATCTGACGGCGGCGATCACGCTGGCCGAGCCTTCGCCTGCCGGGTTGCTGATGCCGAACCAGTCGATTCTGATGGCCGGGCGCGTGGTCGCCTGCTCGCAGCTTTATGAGGTGATGAACACTGCCCGCGACCTGTGCGGCGGACAAATTTGCGTCACCCCGGATTTTGCTACCTTCAATTCGCCGGAAACCAAACCCTGGATGGACAAATACTACACCCTGAACGACACATGGCAGGCCGAGGACCGGCGCAAGTTGCTGGCCTTTGCCCGCGATCTGATCTCGTCGGATTATGCCGGACACCGGCTGGCGTTCCAGATGTTCGCCCAGTCGCCGCGTTTCAACCAGTTGCAGGCAGTCTACCGCAACTTCGACTGGGACGGGCCGCTGGATTTCGTCAGGAACGCCGCCGGGCTGTCGGACCAGGTGATGCCGGCGACGGCGCGGCCCGCGGGTGACGCCGCGGTCAACCGTTGGTTCGCCGACCGCGAGACAAGCAAACGCGCGGCCGAGTGACCCCAAGCATGGCCCAGAACACCACCGACCCGATCCTCCAGCTCCAGCGAACCTCCGCCCGGCCGTTTGAGGACGCGCGGGCGATGCCGCCCGGTGTTTATACCTCCGAGGCTTTCCTCGCCCGCGAACTCGAGACAATGTTTCGGCATGACTGGATCTGCGTCGGCCGGGCAAGTGCGATGGCAAAGCCCGGCGACTACGTCACCTGCGACATCGCCGGCCAGCCGGTCATGGTGGTGCGCGGGCGCGACGGCGCGCTGCGGGCGATGGCCAATGTCTGCCTGCACCGCATGTCGACGTTGCTGGAGGGGGCTGGCAATGTCCGCACCATCACCTGCCCGTATCACGCCTGGACCTATAATCTTGACGGCACGCTACGCGCCGCGCCGCGGATGGAGCGCAATACCGGGTTCTGCAAGGACAAACTGCGGCTGCCAACCGTGCGCTGCGAGGAATGGCTGGGTTGGGTCTATGTCACGCTGAACGCTGAGGCCGAGGCGATCGCTACCCGGCTGGCGCCGCTGGAGGTCCTGATCGGCCATTTTGGCATCGAGAATTACACCGAGACCTTTCGCGAAACCCATGTCTGGGACACCAACTGGAAGATCCTGGCCGAGAATTACATGGAGAGCTACCACCTGCCGATCTGCCATCGCGCCACCGTCGGCCCCTATACTGGCCTCGGCGAGGTTGATTGCCCGCCGGGCGACCCGGCCTTCAACATCCACTGGTTCCCGAAGGACGAGGGGCTGGCGCTCGGCAACGCCCATCCGGCCAACACCCGGCTGACCGGCAAGCAGCGCAAGACATCGGCCCTGATCTCGATCTATCCGAGCCACCTGGTCACCCTGACGCCGGGTTATTTCTGGTACCTGTCGTTGCAACCGATGGGTACCGGCAAGGTCAATATGATCCTCGGCGGCGGCTTCGCGCCGGACTTCATCGCCGACCCCAAGGCGGCGGAATACGACACCGAACTGCAGAGCCTGCTGCACGCGGTGAACATCGAGGACCGGGGTTGCACCGAGGCGGTCTATCGCGGCGTCAGCGCCGGGTTGTCGCAGCCGGGGCCGCTGTCGCATCTGGAGCGCCCGGTCTACGATTTCTCCCGCTACCTCGCCAGCCGAACCGGGAGGCAAGCGTGATGGACGGTGGCCCCGACGCCGGCCTGCGGGCGCGCTTTCTCGGCGGCATGAGCCTTGCGGCGGCGACGGTCAATGTCGTCACCACCGACGGGCCGGGCGGACGCGCCGGGGTCACCGTCTCGGCGATGTCCTCGGTCTCGGCCGACACCGAGCGGCCGACACTGCTGGTCTGCGTCCACCATCTCGCCCCGGCGGCGGCGGCAATCCTTGCGAACGGGGTGTTCTGCGTCAACGTGCTGCGCGACGACCAGTCCTACATCTCGGATACCTTTGCCGGGCGTTTTAACGAGCAGGTCGCTGACAAATTCGACTGCACGCAGTGGGCAACCCAGATCACGGGCGCACCGAGGGTGGCCGACCCGCTGGTCGCTTTCGACTGCCGGATGATGTCGCATGACCGCATCGGCACCCATTACGTCATCTTCGGCGAGGTCGAAGATATTTTTACCGGCGAGCGCGGCTCGCCACTGATCTATGCCAATCGAGCTTACGGCGCCACCATTCGGATCGATCCGGCGGCGTCGATTGGCGCCGGGGCTGCGGCGGCCGGGAAAAAGCTGGCGGTCGCCTGTTTCCACACCTTTGGTCCCTTTATCCTGCCCGAATTGATCGCCAAGCTGCACAGCCGCGATGCCGGGCTGGACATGACCCTGGTCGAGGGCGACCAGCGCCGGGTTCAGGAGAGCCTGCTGGCGGGCGAGACCGAGGTCGGATTGTTGTATGATATAGACCTGTCGGACGAGCTTCAGCGCGAGACCCTGACCGAACTGCGCCCCTACGTTCTGCTGGCCGAAGGCCACAAACTGGCGGAAATGCCAGAGCTGACGCTGCAGGACCTGGCCGGCGAGCCGATGGTGTTGTTGAACGCGCCGCCAAGCCGCGATTATTTCCTGTCGATCCTGACCGATGCGGGTATCGAGCCGAATGTCGCCTTCCGCTCGACCAGTTTCGAGATGGTGCGGGGAATGGTCGGGCATGGGCTGGGATACGCCCTGTTGGCAACCAAGCCAGCCTCCGGCATGACCTATGATGGCCGTGCGTTGGTCGCCCGGCCACTGATATCGGCGGCCAAGGAAAGCCACGTGGTGCTAGCCTTCCGCCGCGGCGCCGTTCTCTCGAAACCGGCGGAGGAATTCGCCTGGCTATGTCGCGATTTTTTTGGCAACGACCTCCACTGACAGGAAAACTTTATGGCTCACAAACGCATCCGCCCGTTCAACACCAAGGATACCTACCCCGAGCAGAAGCTAGACAACGACCTTGCCCAGGCGGTGGTGGCGCGGGGCGCGATGGTGTTTCTGCGCGGCCAGGTCGGGCAGGATCTAGACACCCGCGAGAGCGTCGGCATCGCCGACCCGGTGGCGCAGACCCACAAGACCATGCAGAATATCAAGCTGCTGCTGGAGGAATCCGGCAGCCAGATGGATCATATCTGCCGCATCGTCGTATACTTGACCGACATTCGCTACCGTGACGCGGTTTACCGTACCATGGGCGAATATATGAAGGGCGTGCACTCGGTCTCGACCGGCATCGTGGTGCCGGCGCTGGCCCGCCCCGAATGGGTGGTCGAGATCGAAGCGACTGCGGTTATTCCGGACTGAGGCCAGACTGAGGGAGAACGATATGGCTGTGTTGAGCGAGGAACAAATCGCCCAGTTCTGGCGCGACGGCGTGCTGACAGTGCCAAGCGCAGTAACACCGGCCCAATTGGCGGCGCTGCGCCGCGATTTCGATGGCTGGGTCGAGGATAGCCGGGCTCACGAGGCGCCTTACGGCGAGGCGATGGATGGCCGCCCGCGTTTCGACGTTCAGCCAGGCCACTCGGCCGCCAAACCGGCGCTGCGCCGGGTGCAGGCGCCGACCGAAGTCTCGGAGGCCTATTACGAAGCGATGGCCAACAGCCGCATGGCCGACATGGTCGCCGACCTGATTGGCCCGGATGTGAAGCTGCACCACACCAAGATCAACTCGAAACTGCCGGGCAGCGCCACCGAGGTGAAATGGCACCAGGATTTCCCGTTCACGCCGCATTCCAACTCGGACATG
>DATLAW010000293.1:0-6434 GCA_035527255.1 Thermohalobaculum sp.
CCTGAAGGCGGCCGGTTATGCTCCAACGTAATCTCGAAGTGCTTTAGTCTGCTTATTTGCGGAATCATCGTCGATCCCCAGCATCGTGCTGGCGGAAAGGGTAACAAGCGTGAGATCATCGAACAGAAGCTCGACTTGGCCATCAGCGCCGGTCGCCACGCGGTCGCCGACGAACACCTTCGCGTGGGCGACGAAGGGCGGTCGCTGATCCACCCGCCCCGAGACGCTGGCCGCGCGGGGCTCCGCCCAAACTTCGCCGACGCTATCCGCTAGCGCCGTGGTGGCAGAATATAAAACGGCCGCAGCCGCAATGGCTGATAACATCCTCATGACAGTCCACCGTATTAAAAACCTACGCTACGAACCTTGCTTCGGCCTGCCTTGCTACCGCCCCGTCTAATCGACCCGCGTTCTCCGCAGTTGGTCAAGCGCCCATAAACCGCTCATTGTTGCCAAAGGTTAGCGCTACCGCGCGCGCAACACTAGAAAATTTTATTGCGACGCCTGTTTAACCGAAATTCCCCGAATGGCTCGTCCCGGTTGCCAATGACCGAAGCACCAAGGGCTGTCGACTACAAATCCAGCCCTAAGAGCCGTTCCCTGACATAGTCTATCCACTCTGGCGGTGGAAACCCATCCCAATTGACACTTCATACCAAGTCCCGCTGAGCGAGCCCTCTGCTCCGATCCGCGCCAGCCGGTGCGGGCGGGACCTCTGGCCGGTCAATTGTTCGTTGGGTCGGCGCAAAGTTATTCGATCGTGCTGCGGGCTCCATCAGCATACCTGGGGTCGTTGCGGAGTTTTTCGATGAATTCGCGGGCCCTATCAGCATGACGGGAAACGGGCACAACATCGAGAATGCGCTGCCACGCTGCGACGGCGGTTGCGGCATAGAGCTGGAACGCATCGGGGTTATCGCCTCTGCTTAGCCGTGTGAGGATTAGGGCTATGTTGCGAATTCCGTCGTCATATTCCGGATTTAGCTCGGCCGCGCGGGTGAATTTCTCGATCGCCTCGGCCAGTGCGCCCATGGCCTCGTCCGGTTTGTGGTTGACCTCGGCCCGTTGGCCTTTGACCTGGAGTGCATCGCCCCAGTTGTTGTAGGCGAAGGCATATTCGGAATCGAGCTTGGTCGCGAGTTCGAATTTCTCGATCGCCTGGTCCAGTTTGTCCTTATCGCCGAGCGCAAGGCCCCAGCTGTTGTAGGCGGCGGCATTCTTCGGATCGAGATCGGTCGCGAGTTCGAATTTCTGGATCGCCTTGTCCAGTTCGCGGTTGGCGGCGAGTGCATTGCCCCAATTGATGTAGGCGATGGCGGCGAATTCGTCCTTTTCGTCCACCGCTATGGCCCTCCAAAACGAACCGATCGGGCCGTTGTCCTTTTCGTCCGCCGCTATGGCCCTGTCATACCAATAGATAGCGCCAACATGGTCGCCCGTGCTGGCGGCAATGATGCCAAGAAGGTTGAACGCCCATTTCCGTGCCGGGTTGGTCGGGGCGATGAGGCCCTCCGCCTCGAGCTTTGCCTTGACCTTGTCGGTCTGAAAAAGAAAGAAGGCGACGACGTAAGGATCGATTTCGCGCAAAACCTCGACTGCTGCTTGATCAAAATACCGGTTTATTTCAGCTTCGTACGTCTGATCATTAACTCGGTCCAAGAGGACGCTCTTCATCCCTTTCACCACCAAATTTTTCTTCGATTGCAGCCCGAATCGTCTCATCGCCGCTTGTGGATTTGGAGAGGACATTGATCGGGTCGCTCTTGATCCCGTCACTACGATAGACGCGCAAGCGCAGGGCGAGCCCTCCCGGCTCGCACTTTTCCGTCATGCAGGTGATTTCCCCGACGATCCGGGTCTCGTCCAGCCTAAGGAAACGGCGCAGCATCTGCACCACTTCCTGAAGCGCAATCCCCGAACCGGGAGGCTCGAAATCTGTTTTCTGTGACGCAGGCAGCAAGCCAACAAGGTCTTTTGCCGTCGGAGTTGCCACGTTGATCCGCGCCAACGCGTCCCACAGGCGGTCTGCGGCGACATCCTCGGTGTATCCCGCCTTCCGCAAGGTATCCGGCAGGCGGATCGGGTCGATCACTACGACATCGCGGCGGAGCTCCTCGACAGCGAAGTAGACCATGGCGACGAGCGAGACCAGCAGCAGGAAGTTCAGGATTGCAGACCGGACAGCCGAAAACCCTTCGCTGATCTCTCTCCAAGGAATACTTTTGCGTGGCGCCGGCGGTTCGGGCGGTGCCGGGACAATTCGCAAATCGCCCAGGCCGGTCTCCGATGGTTCGCGGTCGGTCATTATGCACCCGGGACGAATGGACTGCCGAAATCATCCGTCAGTATGCGCCCGCCAGGCTGCATCGGCAAGACGGGACACCGGGAGGCACGGGCGGTGCTGCGATCGCGCGGCTAATTCAGCGGCGGGGTGTAGCGGGCCTCGGCGATCTCAAACCCGAGCTCCGGGCCGGCGATCTGCAGCCGGAACCACAGCTCGCCGCCCGAGGGGCAGCAGTTGGCGTCGGTGTCGCGCCAGACGGTGGTGGTGCCGGTCAGGGTCGTGTAGTCGACCCCGAGGCCCTTCCAGATGCCGTGACCCGGCGGCAGATAGGATTTGAGGCCTTCCAGCCAACCCCGGCCAGTGTCGGGGTCGAAGGCAGCGGAGCGGATCTGGGTCCAGCTGCGGGCGTGGTTTGGCATGAACACATAGTCCTCGGTGAGGCTTCCGGTGCCAAAGTAGCGGCCGGGAACCACGAGAAACTCGCCGTATTTGCGGTGATGCGCCAGATGGGGTGTCTCGAACCAGGCGACGCCTTGCAAGTAGTGGGCCGACCAGAACGGCTCCTGGCCAGGCGTGCCAGCGAGCGTCAAGGTGACGGCCGTGTTGAAGTAGGGCGCGCTGTCATAGAGAATTGAGGGCGCGTCCCCACGCGTCGGGACCCAGCGGTAGAGCCGATAGGCAACATCGCTGTTGCCGAGGACGGAGTGCAGCTCGCCCTGCGACAGGAATTCGCAGACGGGGTTCTCCGATGCGAGGGTGCTGGCCAATGCGGCGGGGCAACCCACCTGCGCCGCTGCGGGAGCGGCCAGACCCAGTAAACCGGCGGAACAGAAGCCCGCCAGAGGCAGGTGGGATGCCGCCCGCGTCAACTGCATTTCGAGTGGCCACAATCGAGACACACCTCGCAGCCCTCGCGAAGCGTGGTGTTGTAGCTGCCGCAGGACGGGCAAGTTGCCGGGGCCATGCGGGCCTCGCCGACGGCGATCGCCGCCGAGACGCTATCTGTGGCCGGATCAACCGACAACCCCATGCCCTCGCCGCTGATGAAGCCGGTCTCGACCAAATGACGCTCGATCACGCCGCCGATGGCGGCCAGAATCGAGGGGATATACCGGCCCTTCATCCAGGCGCCGCCACGGGGGTCGAAGACCGCTTTCAGCTCCTCGACCACGAACGAGACATCGCCGCCGCGCCGGAATACCGCTGAGATCATCCGGGTCAGGGCGACGGTCCAGGCGTAGTGCTCCATGTTCTTCGAGTTGATAAAAATCTCGAACGGGCGGCGTCGGCCGCTGACCAGCACATCGTTCATGGTGATGTAGATGGCGTGCGGGCTGTCGGGCCATTTCAGCTTGTAGGTCTGGCCCATCAGCGTCTCCGGCCGCTCGAGCGGCTCGGAGATGTAGACCACTTCGCCAGCGTGGTGCGGGGCTTCGGACAGGGCAAGAGTTTCGACCTTCTCGACCGGCTCGTTGGCGGTCAGCACCGATCCGGTGACCGCGTTGGGGCGGTAGGTGGTGCAGCCTTTGCAGCCCTGCAGATAGGCCTGGGTGTAGACGTCCTTGAACGCCTCGAAGCCGATGTCGGCAGGGACATTGATGGTCTTGGAGATCGAGCTGTCGACGTGCTTCTGGGCTTCGGCCTGCATCCGCACATGGGCCATTGGCGCCAGGGTCTGGGCGTTGACGAAATGGGCCGGCAGGGGGGCGTCGTCGCCGAATTTCTGGTGGAACTTGGCGACCGCGTAGTCGACCACCTGCTCCTCGGTGCGGCTGCCGTCAGGCAACAGAACCTTGCGGGTGTAGCTCATGGCAAACACCGGCTCGATGCCGGACGAGACGTTGCCGGCGTAGAGCGAGATGGTGCCGGTGGGAGCGATCGAGGTCAGCAGGGCGTTGCGGATGCCATGCTTGGAAATGCCGTCGCGGATGTCCTGCGGCAGGGCGCGGATGACCTCGCCCTTGAGGTATTCGTCGCGGTCAAACAGTGGAAAGGCGCCCTTCTGGCGCGCCAGATCGACCGAGGCACGGTAGGCGGCGTGTTGCACCGCCTGCATCCAGCGGCCGGTCTGGGCGACGGCATCGTCGGAGCCGTAGGTCAGGCCCGTCATCAGCAGGGCGTCGGCCAGCCCGGTGACGCCGAGGCCTATGCGGCGCTTGGCCTTGGCCTCGACGCGCTGCGCCTCGAGCGGGAAGCGCGAGACGTCGACCACATTGTCCATCATCCGGATGGCGGTGGCGACCAGATCGGTTAGTTCGGCCTCGTCCAGGGCGGCGGCGGCCTCGAACGGATCGCGCACCAGCGCGGCGAGGTTGATCGAGCCGAGCAGGCAGGCCCCATAGGGGGGCAGCGGCTGCTCGCCACATGGATTCGTGGCACTGATGGTTTCGGCGTAGTGCAGGTTGTTGTTGCGGTTGATACGGTCGATGAAAATGACCCCCGGCTCGGCGTAGTCGTAGGTGGCGCGCATGATGCGGTTCCACAGGTCGCGGGCCTGCACCGTGCGGTAGATCCGGCCATCGAATTGCAGTTCCCACGGGGCATCGTCGTCGATGGCCTGCATGAAAGCATCGGTCGCCAGCACCGACAGGTTGAACATGCGCAGACGTGCGGCGGCGTGCTTGGCGGCGATGAAGTCCTCGATATCCGGGTGGTCGCAGCGCATGGTCGCCATCATCGCGCCGCGCCGCGACCCGGCCGACATGATGGTGCGGCACATGGCGTCCCAGACATCCATGAAGCTGAGCGGGCCGGAGGCATCGGCGCCGACGCCAGCAACCGGCGCGCCCTTGGGCCGGATCGGGGTGAAGTCAAAGCCGATGCCGCCGCCCTGCTGCATGGTCAGGGCGGCCTCCTTCAGCATCTCGAAGATGCCTTCGAGGCTGTCGGGGATGGTGCCCATGACAAAGCAATTAAACAGGGTCACCGAGCGGCTGGTGCCAGCACCGGAGAGAATGCGCCCGGCGGGCAGGTAGCGAAAGCCCTTGAGGGCGGCGTGGAAGCGTTGCTCCCAATCGCCGCGTTCGGCCTCGGGTTCGGCGGCAGCCAGCGCCCTGGCGACGCGGCGCCAGCTATCCTCGACGGTCTGGTCGATGGGCACGCCCTCGGGCGTCTTGAAGCGGTATTTCATGTCCCAGATCTGGGAGGAGATCGGGGCGAAGAAATCGGTCATTAACGAGCCTCGGAGTGTGCGAGTCGGGGAAAGTGAACATTACAGGAACAGGGGTGGCTGGGTCAAACCTGTTCTGGCTTGTTCAGAATCTCGGCCAGAGCGCGATGAGCTCGCACCTGATCACCGATCTGCGACTTTCCCGAACGCCGCGCCGCATGCAATGTTGCGCTGCTGATCCGGGATCCCTAGGGCGGGCACAAAGCGGCGCGAGGTCCCGGATCTGCGCCGCATCACGTGCCGAGCTGTGGAGCGCCCGGGAAAGTGGTTCTTTCTTATGCCACCGTGACCTAGACCACCGTGACGCGGAGCGTGCCGACGCCGGCGATCTCGGCCTCCATCAGGTCTCCCTTCACCACCGGCCCGACGCCCGACGGAGTGCCCGACATGATGACGTCGCCGGCCGCCAGTTCGAAGTAGTCCGACAGATACGAGATCATCTCGGCGACCTTCCAGATCATCTGATCAAGGTCCCCGGTCTGACGCACAGCCCCGTTCACTTTCAGCTGCACGAGGCCGCTGGAGGGGTGCCCGATCTCGGCCGCAGGGACCAGCGCGCTGCATGGCGCCGAGCGCTCGAATGCCTTGCCGATCTCCCACGGGCGGCGCAGATCCTTGGCCTCGCCCTGAAGATCGTGCCGGGTCATGTCGAGACCCACCGCATAGCCGAAGACGTGATCCAGCGCGCCGGCGACCGGGATACTCACCCCGCCGGATTTCAACGCCACGACCATTTCCAGCTCGTGGTGCACGTCTGTGGATTTGACCGGATAGGGAAATTCGCCCGAAATATCCAGATTATCCGGGTTCTTCTGGAAGAAGAATGGCGGCTCGCGGTTCGGATCACCGCCCATCTCAATGGTGTGCGCGGCGTAGTTGCGGCCGATGCAATAGACCCGGCGGACCGGGAACACAGCGTCGGAGCCGCGCACTGGAAGGACCGGCGGCGCAGGCGGGGTGATGGCATATTTCATCGGTGTA
>DATLAW010000294.1:0-6731 GCA_035527255.1 Thermohalobaculum sp.
CCGCGGCATCATCCGACATCCCCGGCGCACCGACCACTGCGCGCTGGTTGTAGTAGCTGAAGTCCTTGCCCAGTTCCTTCACCGTGCGCACGTCGGGCAGATTGGGAAGGCGCTCATCCGAGAAGCTGATCAACGGCACCAAATCGCCCGACTGATAGAAGCCCCTGGCTTCCGACGGGTTGTTGACGCTGGCCATGATCTGCTGGCCGGCAAGATCCTTGGCCACGGCACCACCGCCCTTGTAGGGGATGTATTTGATCTTCAGGCCGTAGTTCTTCTCCAACCAGGCGACGACAATCGAGTCTTCCTGACCTTTGCCGGTTCCACCCATTATGTAGCTACCGTCATTACCTACCTTCGCGACCCAATCCTCAAAGGTCGTGATCCCGGAGTCCTTGTGGACCCAAAGCACGAACGGATCGACACCCATCATCTCGACCGGCGTGAAGGTCATGATGTCGATGCCCAGGTTTGGCTGGCGCAGCGGCGTGGTGAAGAACGAGTTGAGCGTGACCAGGATGGTGTGGTCGGGATCACTCGCCTCCTTCAGCGCGATCAGCGCCTCGGCGCCAGAGCCGCCGCCCTTGTTGTTGGGTACCAGCGGACGCGGCGACAGGTCGTGCTTTTCGGCAACCGACTGGATGAAGCGCGCGATTTGGTCGGCGCCGCCACCGGCACCGGCCATGATCACGAATTCGATCGGCTTTACCGGCTCCCAGGCCTGTGCCGTGCCGGCCAGTCCTGCGAAACCGATTACAGCGGCTCCGGCCGCCATCATCATTCGACGTGTAAGTACCATGTGATCCTCCGTTGGGTTATGGCATTTGATCTTGCTGCCCGGGTGGGCGGCAAAAGCGGGGCGGTGCGTTCTGTCTATTCGCCCCTAGATCGTTAAGCGACAGTATCTCACGCTAGTTCTGCTCCGTCTGTATTCTGCCGGTCGCCTAGTTGAGACTATACCATAGGTTGTAATCCTATGAAACCCCAACGAAAATCAACACTGTTCCCTACCACCCTGTGGGAATTCTCACTGTTTAAGTGAGTAAGTGAGCCGTCATGACCGGAATCGCGCAGTGATCGACAAAATGTCGCATCGCGTCGCCGAAAACCGATTCATGCGCCGCGTACTGGGACGAGGATTTTAGCGATCGACAACGATTCTGCCCTTAGAACAGGCCCTCGATCTCGCCCGCATCGTTCAGGCAGATCGTCTCAGCCGCTGGCACCCGTGGCAGGCCCGGCATGGTCATGATCTCGCCGCAGATCGCAACCACGAAACCAGCCCCGGCTGACAGGCTAACCTCGCGGACCGGCAGGCTGTGGCCGTTCGGCGCACCGCGCTGGGTCGGATCGGTGGTGAACGAGTACTGGGTTTTTGCCATGCACACCGGCAGATGGCCAAAGCCATCGTCTTCCCACTGCTTGAGTTGGTCGCGGACCTTCTTTTCGGCCAGCACTTCATCGGCACGGTAGATGCGCTTGGCGACGGTTTCGATCTTCTCGAACAGGCCCATCGCATCGGGATACAGCGGCGCAAACTGGGCGCCGCCGCCGTCGATCACCTCGACAACCTTGTTGGCAAGATCCTTGATGCCTTCCGAACCATGGGCCCAGTGCTTGCAAAGAATCGCATCGGACCCTTGGGTGGCGACATAGTCCTTGACCGCCTGAACCTCCGCATCCGTGTCGGCGACGAAATGGTTGATGCAAACCACGGCTGGAACCCCGAACTGCTTCACGTTCTCGATGTGGCGGCCCAGATTGACGCAACCCTTCTTCAACGCCTCGACGTTCTCCTTGCCGAGGTCCTCCTTTTTAACGCCGCCATGCATCTTCAATGCCCGGATGGTGGCGACAATGACCACTGCCTTCGGTGACAGTCCGGCCTTGCGGCACTTGATGTTGAAGAACTTCTCGGCCCCCAGGTCGGCGCCAAATCCAGCCTCGGTGACCACATAGTCGGCGAGTTTCAGCGCCGTTGTGGTTGCCATTACCGAGTTGCAACCATGGGCGATGTTGGCGAACGGACCACCATGGACGAAGGCCGGGTTGTTCTCCAGCGTCTGCACCAGGTTCGGCTGCATCGCGTCCTTGAGCAGCACTGCCATCGCCCCGTCGGCCTTGATATCACGGCAGGTCACCGCGGACTTGTCACGGCGATAGGCGACGATGATGTCGCCGAGCCGGCGCTCCAGATCCTTGAGGTCGGTCGCCAGGCACAGGATCGCCATCACCTCGGAGGCAACGGTGATATCAAACCCGGCCTCACGCGGGAAACCATTCGAGACGCCGCCCAGCGAGCAATTGATCTGGCGCAGCGCCCGGTCGTTCATGTCCATCACCCGGCGCCAGACAACACGGCGGGTGTCGATATCCAAGCCGTTGCCCCAGTAGATGTGATTGTCGATCATTGCGCTCAGCAGGTTGTGGGCCGAGGTGATTGCGTGAAAATCGCCGGTGAAGTGGAGGTTCATATCCTCCATCGGCACGACCTGGGCATAACCGCCACCGGCGGCCCCGCCCTTCATGCCGAAGTTCGGCCCGAGCGAGGCCTCGCGGATGCAGATCGCCGCATTCTTGCCGATCGCGCACAAACCGTCACCAAGGCCGACCGTTGTGGTGGTCTTGCCCTCGCCCGCCGGCGTCGGGGTCATCGCGGTGACCAGGATCAGGTGGCCGTCCTTGTTGCCACGAATTGACTCGATGAACTCCTCGGACACCTTGGCCTTGTCATGGCCGAACGGCACCAGATGCTCGCTGGCGATGCCCAGCTTGGCGCCAATTTCCTGGATGGGCTTTTTGTTCGCCTTGCGGGCAATTTCTATATCCGACATGTGATGCGTTCCCGTATTGTGTTGCTGATTGGTCAGGAGCCGAGTTTGGTGCCTGCCACTACCCCTGCCTTCGATGCCCATTCTGCGGCGGCGACTTTGCCATCACCCTCGGGCCGCAATCGTTTTAGTAGGATTCGCCCACCGCCCGACTGCACGGTTACGCCATCCTCGGATACAGAGACGACTTCGCCGGGCGTCGCGTCGAGCGCGCTGCCGCCGCCGTCGGTTCGGCGGGCATCGAACAACAGCACCTCCGACCCCGCCAGCGTGGTCCAGGCACCGGGCTGCGGATTGGCGCCCCGGATCATATTGTAGACATCGGCCACCGGGCGGCCCCAGTCGATCTGCACGTCCTTCTTGCGGCACCAGCTCTCGTAGGTGGCGTTGGCCTCGTCCTGCTTGCCGTGCGGCGGGTTGCCGCCGCGGATCAGGTCGATTGCCTCCAGCGTGGTCTCGATGCCGAGCGGGAATATCTTCTTGAAATAGATATCGCCCAGGGTCTCGTCCGGCCCGATATCGCACTCGCGCTGCAACAGGATGTCGCCCTCGTCCAGCCCGTCATCGGGGAAGAACCAGCTGAGCCCGGTCTTGGTCGAGCCCCAGATGATTGGCCAGTTGATCGAGGACGGCCCGCGATGCAGCGGCAGCAATGACGGGTGGAAGCATATCGAGCCAAACTTCGGGATGCTGCGCGCCGCGTCGGGTACGAAAATGATCATATAGGCCATGACCATCAGATCGGCATTCAGCGCCCGCATTTGATCAAGGACATCCTTGTCCTTGTAGTTCGGTGGCTGAAAGAGCGCCAACCCATGCTCCAACGCCGCCTCCTTGACTGGATCGACCGGGCGGCCATCCTTGTCGGGTGACGTATAGACGCCGGCGACCTCGTCGATGCCAACCTCGAGTATTTTCTCGAGTGCCGCGCGTCCGAAGGCCTGTTGTCCGTTTACGATCAGGCGCATGCTGCCGTTCCTCCCTGTGCCAACGCCGCCGGTTGAACCCGCCGCGTTAGATTCCTTGGTGAAATCACCCTTAACTCACTCCGCCGCTGCCTTTTGTAACTCGCCCACGGCACCCGAGGCGCCGATCTGGGCGATCTCGGCGTCGGAATACCCCAGCACGTCGCGCAGGATCTCGACGGTATGCTCGCCCAGTAGCGGCGAGCGGGTCACCTCCGACGGGCTGTCCGACATTTTGATTGGGTTGCCGACAGTCAGGTATTTGCCCCGCGTCGGATGATCGACCTCGACGATGGTGCCGGTGGCGCGCAGGCCCTCATCCTCGGCGATCTCCTTCATGCTCAGGATCGGGCCGACCGGGATGTCGAGCGGATTACATAGATCCATGACCTCGAACTTGGTCAGGGTCATGGTCCATTCCTCAATGGTGCCGAAAATCTGGTTCAGTTTATCGAGCCGCGCCCGGGCCTTGGCATAGCCCGGGTCTTCCTTCCATTCGGGTTTGCCGATCAGATCGCAGATCTTCGGCCAGGCAACTTCCTGGGTGATGAAGTAGGTATAGGCGTTGGGGTCGGTCTCCCAGCCCTTGCATTTCAGAATCCGCCCCGGCTGACCACCACCTGAATCGTTGCCCGCGCGCGGGACCGCATCGCCGAAGGGAACGCCCTCGCCATGTTGCGAATATTCCGCCAGCGGACCCGCCGCCAGCCGCTGCTGGTCGCGCAGCTTGACCCGACACAGGTTCAGAACGCCGTCCTGCATAGCCGTCAGAACCTTCTGACCACGTCCGGATTTCTCGCGTTGGAACAACGCTGTAACGATGCCCAGTGCCAGATGCAGCCCGGTGCCGCTGTCGCCGATCTGCGAGCCGGTTACCATCGGCAGGCCGTCACGATCACCGGTGGTCGAGGCCGAACCGCCAGCGCATTGCGCGACGTTCTCGTAGACTTTGCAATCCTCGTATTTGCCCGGCCCGAAGCCCTTGACCGAGGCCATGATCATGCGCGGATTGATCTTCTGGATCTGCTCCCAGCCGAACCCCATCCGATCCAGCGCGCCGGGGGCGAAGTTCTCGACCAGCACGTCGCATTCCTTGACCAGCCGGGTCAGCACCTCCTTGCCGGCCTCGGTCTTCGGGTTCAGCTCAATCGAGCGCTTGTTGTGGTTCAGCATAGTGAAATACAGGCTGTCGGCGCCCGGCACATCGACCAGCTGCTTGCGGGTTGCATCGCCAACCCCAGGCCGCTCGACCTTGATCACATCGGCGCCGAACCAGCCGAGAAGCTGAGTACAAGTCGGGCCGGACTGCACATGGGTGAAGTCGAGGATCCTGACGCCTTCGAGTGCTTTCATTGCGTGCCCCTGTTGGTGAGGAATTGATTTGACGGAGTTGAATTACTTCTTGGAGACCACGCTTTGCGGGTTGAGATTGCCAATGCGACCGCTTTCGGTGCCGGCTTTTTCGTCAATTACCGCGTTGATCAGGGTCGGCTTGCCGTTGTCCATGGCTTCGTTCACGGCGCGGGTCAGCTCGTCGGGCGTCGCCACATAAACGCCGACGCCGCCGAAGGCTTCCATCATCTTGTCGTAGCGCAAGTCCTTGACGAAGACGGTTGTCGCCACGTCCGAACCGCCGGAGGGATTGACGTCAGTGCCGCGATAGATGCCGTTGTTGTTGAAGACGACGACGCAGACCGGCAGGTTGTACCGGCAGATCGTCTCGACCTCCATGCCGGAGAAACCAAAGGCGCTGTCGCCTTCGACCGCCAGCACGGGTTTCCCGGTCTCGACCGCGGCAGCGATAGCAAAACCCATGCCGATGCCCATGACGCCCCAGGTGCCAACGTCCAGGCGTTTGCGCGGCTGGTACATGTCGATGATGCCGCGTGCGAAATCGAGCGTATTGGCGCCTTCGTTGACCAGGATGGCATCTGGGCGTTCTTTGATGATGGTGCGCAGGGCGCCGAGCGCACCGTGGAAATCCATTGGGGACGCATTGTTCATCAGCCGCGGCGCCATCTTGGCGATATTGGCCTCGACCTTCTCGCTGATTGCACCCGTCCATTCGTCAGGCGGGGCCTGCCATTGGCCGCCCATACCCTCAAGCAGCGCGGAAACGCAACTGCCGATGTCGCCCACCAGTGGTGCTGCGATCTCGACATTGCTGTCCATCTCACGGGGCTCGATGTCAATCTGGATGAATTGCTTCGGCGCGGTGCCCCAGGTCTTGCCCTTGCCGTGGCTCAGCAGCCAGTTGAGCCGGGCGCCGATCATCACCACGACATCGGCTTCCTTCAGCGCCAGCGAACGCGCGGCACCCGCCGATAACGGGTGCGTATCGGGCAGCAGCCCCTTGGCCATGCTCATCGGCAGATATGGGATGCCGCTTTTTTCGACGAAGGCGCGGATATCGGCATCGGCTTGCGCATATGCGGCTCCTTTGCCGAGGATAATCAGCGGGCGCTTGGCGCCCTTCAACAGCCCAAGCGCCCGCGCGACAGCATCCGGCGCCGGTAACTGGCGCGGTGCCGGATCAATGACTTTGACCAGTGACCTGGCCCCGGCCGCTGCATCCATGGTCTGGCCAAACAGCTTGGCCGGCAGGTCAAGATAGACACCGCCCGGACGCCCCGACAGGGCCGCGCGAATGGCCCGCGCCACGGCGATACCGATGTCTTCGGCGTGCAGCACCCGGAATGCGGCCTTGCACAGCGGCTTGGCGATGGCCAGCTGGTCCATCTCCTCGTAATCGCCCTGCTGCAGGTCGACGACCTCGCGCTCGGACGAGCCGCTAATCAGGATCATCGGGAAGCAGTTGGTTGTAGCGTTGGCCAGAGCGGTCAGACCATTGAGGAAACCAGGTGCCGACACCGTCAGGCAGATACCGGGCTTTTTGGTCAGATAACCAGCGATCGCCGCCGCGTGACCCGCGTGC
>DATLAW010000295.1:0-2903 GCA_035527255.1 Thermohalobaculum sp.
CCAACCGCAAAGACCAGATCCAACGGTACCAGACAACGTCGGCTCGCCAGTCAATTCAGACAACCCATGCAAAACACTTGCGGAGCTACAATGCCACGATTGGGCTATCCTGCAAATCTGTAACGCCACAGCAACCCGCCGAAGATGGCCTCGTCGCTGAAGCGGGTATCCTCGTGCCAAACAATTTCCCGGCGGGGTTTAGCTGTTGCAGAAGACAAATACACGGCAACCATTCTGTCCGTCTCGGAGCAACGTCGTATAAGGCCGAACTTTCAGCCCACCCCCCGGTTCAACCGATCCAACCGCAACCGATGGCGTTCATCCGTCAGCCGCCAGATGCCCCCGGCGATCGAAAGCACAACCCCCAGGCCGGTCGCCCCGGCGATCAGAAAGATAATCAGCAGCTGATACTTCACCGCCTCGGCGGGATCGACACCGGACAGGATCTGCCCCGTCATCATCCCCGGCAGCGAGATCACCCCGGTCGCTGCCATCGCGTTGATGATCGGCGTCATGCCGCTGCGCATGGCACGCTTCGCAAAGGACCGGGTCGCCTCCCACCGCGTCGCCCCCAGCAGCAGCCGGGCCTCAACCGCCGTGCTCTCGCGCCACAGCCCGGTGCTAAGTGTATCCAGGCCCAGGCTGACCCCGGTCATGGTATTTCCCAGAATCATGCCAAACAATGGCAACGCAAAACGCGGCGACCACCACGGATCGGCGCCGATTTGCTGGGTCAGGGCGAAGATGATCACCAACCCGCCCGCCAGCGTCATCGCCCCAGCCCCCAGCCCTAGCCCCCACACACCGCGCATCGGGCGCTCCTGCCGGGCCCAGATCTCGCGCCCGGCGAACGCCACCATGATCGCCGCGAGGCCCAGTGTGACCAGCGCCGACCCAGCGGCAAACACCGCCTTCAGCACCAACCCGACGACCAGCAACTGCACCACCATGCGCAGCCCCGCCACCAGCATCTGCCGCGCCAGTCCCAGTTGGAGCCACAGCGACAGTCCGGCATTCAGAATCAGGAACACCGCCGCCAGCGCCACATCCCAATACGACAGTGTGATGTAGCCGCTCATGCCACTGCCTCGGTCAGGCAACCGGCCGCCATGAACAGCGACCGGTCGGCCAGCCGCTCCGCTTGGCTTGGATCATGGGTGACCAGCAATATCGCGGCACCGCGCTCGCGCCCCTCGACGATTACCCGCTCAACCAGCCCCGCCGCCTCGGCGTCCAGCGCCGCGCTCGGCTCGTCGAACAGCCAAACCTCTGGCTCCAGCGCCAAGGCCCGCGCGATCCCCAGCCGCTGGCGCTCACCGGTCGACAACCGCCGCACCTCCCAATCCAGTGCCGCCGGATCGATCCCCAGCGCCGCGATCAGCCGTATGCTGGCGGCGCCATCGACGAAATGATCTCCCACACGATCTGCCCACCAGCCGGTTTCAGCCGGCACAAAGCCCACCCTGCGACGCCACTCCGGCGCCGCGATCAGGGCCCGCTCAGTGCCGCCCAGCGTGACCGTACCGTCAGCCGGATCCAGATCGGCAATTGCCCGCAGCATCAGCGACTTGCCGGATCCGGATGGTCCGCGAACCGCCACAACCTCGCCGCCTCGCAGCGAAAACCCAACCGGTCCGCCCGCTTTTGTCCGCAGCCCTTCTACGACCAGCATTGAACCTCCATGCCTGCCCGGGGTGACCGTAAACCCGCGCCGTGCCCGGCGATAGCACCCAATTCCGCGCCAGGCTCCTCGCGCCACCAGGCGCGACAGGTTGGCTGCGACCCCGCGTCACCCCCCTTTTCCACCAGACGGAAACCGCTTATGTTACCGTTCAACACTAAACACCGCCCATAGCCCGCGGCCCTGATCGTGCGAGGCAGGTTGGAGAATACCAAATGCGCCTGACATCGCTGGCAGTAACTCTGCTGCTCGCCGGCACGCTCCTCTACTGGTTCGTCCTGCGCGAACCTGCCGACGACATGGCGATCCAACCCGTGGCAATCACAAGCACTGCCACTGCTGACGCCAACCTGAACCAACCGGTCCCGGTGATGGTGCTCGAAAGCCAGGCCCAGCCCACGGTCGATCAGCTGGTGCTGCGCGGCCGCACGGTCGCCGTTCGCAATGTCTCGGTCACCGCCGAGACCACCGGCCTGGTAACCTCGCAACCCCTGCGAAAGGGCACTACCGTCGCCGAGGGCGATATCCTCTGCCATCTCGATGCCGGCGCCCGCCCGGCCCAACTGCTGGAAGCCGAAGCGCGGCTGGCCGAGGCGCTGGTCGAGGCCGACGCCGCCACCACCCTCAGCCGAAAGGGTTTCGCCTCCGAAACCACCCGCACCGCCCGCCAGGCCCAGTTCGAGGCCGCCCAGGCCCAGGTCAATCTGGTCAAACTCGACATCGATCGCCTGGTGATCCGCGCGCCCTTCGACGGCTTGCTGGAAACCGACACCGCCGAAATCGGTTCGCGCCTCGGCGCTGGCGATATCTGCGCCACGGTGATCGATCTCACCGCCGTCAAGGTTCTGGGCTTTGTCTCCGAACAGGAGGTCGACCAGATCCAACTCGGCCAGGAAGCCACCGCCCGGCTGATCAATGGCCGCAACATCGCCGGCACCATCGCCTTCATCAGCCGGGTCTCGGACCCGGAAACCCGGACCTATCAGGTCGAAGCGATCTTGCCCAACAAGGACGGCCGCATCCGCGACGGCATGACTGCCGAACTCAGCATCGACCTGCCCGCCGTGGTTGCCCATAAAATCCCGCAAGCCGCCCTGACGCTCGACGACGACGGCCGCCTCGGTGTCCGCCTCGCTGTCGACGGCACCGCCCGATTTGTCGAGATCCAGATGGTCAGCGATGCAATCGACGGCGTCTGGGTCACCGGGCTTCCCGACAGTGC
>DATLAW010000296.1:0-3960 GCA_035527255.1 Thermohalobaculum sp.
GCCCGTGATCCTTGAGAGGTGGGCTGTCGTAGGCATGAATGGCGTAGTGGATGACGCCGGGATGGTTCGGTGCCGCATCGTGAAGGGCATCAAGTGCCTCTCCGACGCGCGAATTTGACTCAATCTTATCTGGTCCCGCAGGCGCGGTCGCAAGGCGGGCGAGTGCGGAGAGCGCGGCGGCGTCGATGTCTTCGGGGTTCTGCTCGTGTGCGCTCTGCTGCGCCTTTGCCCAAGCCGCAAGTCGGGAGCGATAGTCGCCGTGATCGGGCGCATAGAACGCGACCGCAGCATCGGCGAACGCCTGTTCGAGATCGCTGCCGGGCGTCATCGCCGCCAGGCGCTCTGCGGCGGCGGTACCGCGCGCCATCTCCTCCTCAGACGGCGTTCCGGGCCAGAGCGGATGGAAGTTTGCCATGGAGATTCCCCACTGTGCCATGGCGCAGTCAGGATCGACCTCGGCAGCGCGCCCAAAGGCCGCCTCAGCCTCGATATACATCATGTTGTGGAGGAGGGTCAGGCCGTCGTCGACCTCGGCATCGGCCTCGGTCGAACAGGTGGTCGGAAAGTCAACTTCCTGGGCGGCGAGCGACGTGGGCATCGAGACCGCGCCAAGAAGGGCAACAACGATACTTCCGGTATTGGTTGTCACGCGTGACATCGAAATTCTCCCTGTGAAACTGTGTGTTGAATCGCCGCGCGATCTACTCGTGAGCGATCGGACGCTGCGGTGGGAACCGAGTTTTTAGGCTTCTCTGAACTTTGCTTGATAGCAGGCGCTTCGGCAGGCGATGATTCCCCTCCCCAAAGCTATTCAGTGGGCCTATATTACCACCGAATGCAGTGACCGTGTTAGTCCAAAATGTCGACTTCCAAGGTTGCGCCAAGACCAGCGCACGTTTGCAGCGGATGGCCGCTTTTCGAGCACGACGGATGATGCCGCATCTTTCACTAAAGTCTTCAATGGGGGCGAAGCGGACTTTGGCCGCGAACGTCGTGAAGGTCTGAAACGTCCGCCTTGCTGCCGTCGGTCGCAAGTGCAGCGAATGCCCGTTTCGAGCCCAAACCAACGGATGCTGCGCCGCGTTCGAATGGCAGCAATGTGGGGAGCTCCGGGCGTCGAAAAATTGCGCGCTATGTGAACTTTTGACCCAGTAACGACATACAGCCGCGATTTCATGGCGGGCGTCGCAGCATTCATGGGAGTGCGCCCCGCCCGGTTCGAGGGCCGCTGAGGGCTTCGGGACCGGCTAACCCGCGGGCGCGGTCTCGTTGTCAGGGGACTCCGCCCGGATAGTTGGCCGCAGCGCATCGGGCGCGATCTCGCCGAGGCGCTTCAGCAATCCCCGCCCCAACTCGCGCTCGGCATTCACGACGATGTCGGCGCCGAGCCCCTTCAAGTGCTCGACCTCTGCGTCCGAATGCGCGCGGGCGACGATCTTGATGTCGGGCTTCGCCGCGCGAGCCTGGGAAATGATCTGGCCAGCCTCGAAGGCTTCCGGAATGGCGACGACCAGGGCCCGTGCCTGTGCGAGATTGGTCAGTGCCAGCATGTCCGGCCGCGCCGCATTGCCGGCGAAGGCCTCGATGCCGCGCTCGCGCAGCGCCACGACCCGTTCATCGGCGGCCTCGACAACCAGATATGGGGCGTCTTCTTCGTCGAGCACAGCGCCAATGAACTTGCCGACACGGCCGAAGCCAATCAGGACCGTGTGGCCCACCTGTGTGCTGGGCACCTGCGTCGGCACGACCTCCTCGGGCTCGGGTGCCGCCTCGGCGGCCGCCGCCGCTTCCGGTGGCTCGTCAGCACCATGCCCTGCCGCGTCGGTCTGCTGGCCCGCTGCCTTGCCGGTGGAAGGCGCGGCGCGCAGTCGGGCCTCCAGCACCGGGCGCAGACTTTCGGCGCCGAGGACGACCAGCGGGTTGATGACGATGGTGATCATCGCCCCTGCGAGGATCAGGCTGCGGCCCTCCGGGGGCAGCAGGCCCAACGCGACACCCAACTCGGCCAGGATGAACGAGAACTCGCCGATCTGGGCGCGGCTGGAAGCGATCACCAGTGCGGTTGAAACCGTGTGGCGGAAGGCGAGCACCACCAGGAAGGCGGCGACCGACCGGCCGACGACGATGATAAGTACCACCATCAGCACCGGCACCGGGTCGGCAAGGATGCTTACAGGATCGAAGAGCATGCCGACGGAAACGAAGAACAGCACCGCAAAGGCATCGCGCAGCGGCAGGCTCTCTTGCGCGGCACGGCTGCTGAGACGGCTCTCCGATAGCACCATGCCGGCGAAGAAGGCGCCCAGCGCCAGCGAGACGCCAAAAATCTCGGCGGCGCCGAAAGCGATACCCAATGCCGTCGCCAGCACCGCCAGCCGGAACAACTCGCGCGAGCCGGTGTGGGCGACCCAGTGCAACAGCAACGGAACGAGGCGGCGTCCGACCAGCAGCATCAACATGATGAAGAACACCACCTTCAGCAGTGTAGCAGTGATAATCAGCCCGATCCCCGGCGGGGCGCCGATTACTGCGGCAAGCTGGGCTGCCAGCGGTTCGGGTATCGATTCCACCCCACCGCCGGGCATGCGCGCGGCGGCCGGAATCAGCACCAGTGCCAGCACCATCGCCAGGTCCTCGACGACCAGCCAGCCGACCGCGATACGACCGCGCTCGGTCTCCAGCAGGTGGTGGTCCTGCAGCCATTTCAACAGCACCACCGTCGAGGCGACGGACAATGCGAGGCCGAAGAGCAGGCTTCCGCCCAACGGCCAGCCGAGGACCGTGCCGAGAACAAGCCCCAGCAGCGTCGCTACCGCCATCTGCACCAGCGCGCCTGTCACCGCGATGCCGCGCACCGACATCAGATCGCGTGGCGAAAACTGCAGCCCGACGCCGAACATCAGCAGGACGACACCGATCTCGGCCAGTTGCGGCGCCAGCTCCTGGTCAGCGACGAAACCAGGAGTGTAGGGGCCGACCAGCACCCCGGCCAACAAGTAACCGACCAACGGCGGCTGGCGGAAACGATTGGCAAGCGCGGCGAAGATGAAAGCGAGCACCAGCGCCGCGACGATCGTCGAGATCAGGCTGGTCTGGTGCGGCATTTGCATGATTCCAGGGTAATGACGCTGCGGGATCGTCGACGATCATCTTGACCTATCCGGCAACTTCCGACAACGGTTTGCCGCGCCGCGCCGACCCTTGACCTGAACGGCCAGTCGGAGAAGCTGACCATCGGTACCCGTTCGACGAAATGCGCCGCGGGCGGCGGGCGACTACGGCCCGTTACCAGACTCCTAATAAGGACATGGCCGGTCTTCCTGAAAACTTTCATTCTTTCAAGGGCTGCCAGCATTCATTGAGCCATCGATGGGCGTTGTCACGATCAGGATATTGACGTAGACTTTCTGACCTGCTGGCTTGAAACCGTGCCGCGTCCTCCGGCTTGCCTTGGGAGATGCTAAATGCGTGGGCTCTTGCTTTTTGTTCCGCTACTGCTTGTACACATTCCGATTGTTTCTCACGCCGCCGCCATCCACGACGCCGCCATCAAGGGCGACGTCGCGGCGGTCACTGCGGCGCTCGACGCAGGTGTTGGCGTCGATGAGAGCGACGGGAGCGTGACACCACTCTATCTTGCAGTCAGGGGCGGGCATATTGCGGTGGCAAAACTGCTCGTGGAACGCGGTGCCGACGTCAACGCCCCGGCGCCGCTCTTTGGTCCTGCCCTTATGCCGGCCTTGGCAAAACGCAGGATCGATTTGATCAATCTGTTGCTGGACGGGGGCGCAAATCCAAATGCGCAGCGCGGCCGCGAGGCCGCCCTCCACATCGCAGTCAGGTCCGGTTGCCTCGATTGCGTGAAGGCACTGGTCGAGGCCGGCGCCGACGTAAATGCGAAGACAATGGATGGCAAGACACCGCTCCACCTGGCAAGATTCAAGGGGCCACGCGAAGTTG
>DATLAW010000297.1:0-2537 GCA_035527255.1 Thermohalobaculum sp.
ATGGTCGAACGCTGCATCAACAAGCTGAAAAACGCGCGAAGGCTGGCTACCCGCTACGACAAAACCGCCACCAGCTATCTCGGGTTCATCGAGATCGTATCCGCCCGGCTATGGTTCAGGCATTTGTCAACATGACCTAGACCCGCCAACATGCCTTGTGAAAGGAAAATGAACAAGACTGACAGGGAAGAGCGAGTGCGGCATGAGCGTCGTTACTCCAGAGAAAGCCCGCGCGGGCCGTTCGTGCCTCATCGTTGACGTGGGCTTCCGTCGCACACGCCCCCGTCCGATAGACAAAACAAGGAGGGAAGCGTGTACAAGAAAATCATGGTCCCCGTCGATCTCGCGCATGCTGAGCGCCTGAAAAAGGCTTTAGAGACCGCAGCCGATCTCTCAAGGCACTACGGCATCCCTATTTGCTATGTGGGCGTGGCCCCGAACACGCCGGGCCCGATTGCTCACAATCCGGCTGAATTCGCACAGAAGCTTGAAGCTTTCGGCGCCGAACAGGTCGCAGCGCACGGGCACGAGGCAACAACCAAAGCCTACGCAAGCCACGATCCCACGACCGATCTGGACGACACGCTACTGAAGGCGGTCGAACAGACCGGCTCCGATCTTGTGGTGATGGCCTCGCATATTCCGGACATCGTCGACTACGTGTGGCCGTCGAACGGCGGCAAGGTCGCCTCGCATTCTGGCGCTTCCGTATTCGTCGTTCGGTAAGAGTGGACAACCGCGAGGTAGCCGGCAAGACTTAGAAAACACAGGGAAAACGTCATGACCAACGAGCCAGACGCCCAGGCGATGCCAGCCCCTGACGGCCCGGCAAACCTCATCGAGACCGACTATGAAATTGGTCAGGATAATATCCAGCCCAAACTCGGACCGTTCGGACTTGATATCCACAATCCGGTCTTCGCGATCTCCGGGCTTACTATCATCGCCTTCGTCCTGGTGACACTTGCTTTCCAGGACAGCGTCGGCCCGCTCTACGGCGAGCTGCGCGTCTGGCTGACCGAAACGCTCGACTGGTTCTTTATCGGCGCGGCGAACATCTTCGTCCTCTTGTGCCTGTTCCTGATCGTCTCGCCCTATGGCAAGGTCCGGATCGGCGGCCGCGACGCGAGCCCGGACTATTCCTATTCCGGCTGGCTGGCGATGCTGTTCGCCGCCGGCATGGGCATCGGCCTGATGTTCTTTGGCGTCTCCGAGCCGATCTCGCATTACTCCTCGTCGGTGGCCGAGGGCGCGGGTGCTGCCGGTAGCTGGGCCCCGCTGGCCGGTGCCGCCGGCAACCCGGAGGAGGCGCGCCGCCTGGGCATGGCGGCGACAATCTTCCACTGGGGTCTGCACCCCTGGGCGATCTACGCCATCGTGGCGCTGTCGCTGGCGATATTCACTTACAACAAGGGCTTGCCGCTGACCGTGCGCTCGATCCTGTATCCGATCTTCGGCGAGAAGGTCTGGGGCTGGCGCGGCCATGCCATCGACACGCTGGCAGTGTTCGCGACGCTGTTCGGGCTGGCGACCTCGCTGGGCTTCGGCGCCGAGCAGGCCAATGCGGGGCTGAACTTCCTTTTCGACGTGCCGGTTACCGACGCCTCGAAGGTGATCCTGATCGTCGCGATCACCTGTGTGGCGCTGGTCTCGGTGCTTGCCGGGCTGGACGCGGGCGTCAAGCGACTCAGCGAGATCAACATGGTGCTGGCGGCGCTGTTGCTGCTGTTCATTATCATTGTCGGGCCGACCGTGGCGATCATCACCGGCTTTTTCGGCAACCTGGCCGCCTATATCGAGTTCCTGCCGGCGCTTTCGAACCCGGTGGGCCGCACCGACGCCAACTTCGCCGCTGGCTGGACCGCGTTCTACTGGGCCTGGTGGATCTCCTGGTCGCCGTTCGTCGGCATGTTCATCGCCCGGGTCAGCCGGGGCCGCACGGTGCGTGAGTTCCTCGTCTGCGTGCTGTTGATTCCGTCCGCGGCCTCGGTCTTGTGGATGACAACCTTTGGCGGCACCGCAATCAGCCAGATCGTCAATGACGGCTACACCGAGGTGGCAGATGCATCGCTGGAGCTGAAGCTCTTTGTGATGCTCGAGGCGCTGCCGCTGACCTCGATCACCTCGTTTATCGGCATCGTCCTGGTGATCGTGTTCTTCACCACCTCGTCCGACTCCGGCTCGCTGGTGATCGACACCATCACCGCCGGCGGCAAGGTCGACGCGCCGGTCTCGCAGCGGGTATTCTGGTGCAGCTTTGAGGGGCTGGTGGCGATCGCGCTGTTGCTCGGCGGCGGCCTTGGGTCGCTACAAGCGATGGCGGTATCGACGGGCTTCCCGTTCACCATCGTGCTGTTGTTGGCCTGCTACGCCATCGTCAAGGGCCTGCACGACGAGCCGCGCTGAAACCAATCTGTGGGATACCGAAGCGGGCGCGGCCGAGAGCGCCCGCTTCGCTCTTCACAGTTTGCGCGATCAACATCTTCGTGGCTGTGCGTGGCCCGGAGTTTTCCCTGACCACCGAGATAAGCGATTGA
>DATLAW010000298.1:0-2211 GCA_035527255.1 Thermohalobaculum sp.
GGCTCGATCTTGTGTTTCGCTTGGCGAATCGGAGTCATTATCGTGCGTATTCACAGCCAGAACCCTTCCGAATGCGGGAGTTGGTGCGCCGCATTCCACGTCATTGGAGCTTATCGCAAATCACATGTGAATGAACATTGAATTCCTCCCATTGGTTCTCCTCAGGCCAACGCAATGTGAAGCGCCTACCCTTTCGTACGGGAGCGCGTCCTCATTTGGCAAAATATCAAAGTTCCTCAGCGCACGAAATTTCGACCGATTCTGGCTGCAAAACCGACACTGGCATCTCTTCCGGGACTGAAGCCACTATTATGAGTATACGGCCTAGGCCCTTCGGTTTCCTATCCGCCCCGCCGATTTCCCGCCCATGCCGGAAACACCGCAATGCCTGTCGCAATTTTCACCGGTCGGGAATCAAACGCTTGATAGATTGCCGTGATTGAATCGGGGCGGCGCTCTGGTATACCAGACCGAACACACGACCACAGGGATGCATACGATGAGCGAGACGATCAAGTTCACCCTCGATGGGGTTGAAGTCGAGGCGAACCCCGGCGAGACGATCTGGCAGGTGGCCAAGCGTCAGGGCACGCTGATCCCGCATCTCTGCCACAAGGACGCGCCGGGCTATCGCTCGGACGGTAACTGCCGGGCCTGCATGGTCGAGATCGATGGCGAGCGGGTGCTGGCCGCCTCGTGCATCCGCACGCCCAGCGAGGGCATGAAGGTCACGGCGCAATCGGCTCGCGCCGACAGGGCCCGCAAGATGGTGATCGAGATGCTGGTCGCCGACCAGCCCACCCGCGAAACCGCGCACGACAAATCCTCGCATCTGTGGGACATGGCCGACCTGCAGGGCGTCGCTACCAGCCGGTTCCCGAAGATCGAGCATGACCGGATCCCGCTGCTCGATGACAGCCATGTGGCGATGCGGGTCAATCTGGATGCCTGCATCCACTGCAACCTGTGCGTCCGGGCCTGCCGCGAGGTGCAGGTCAACGACGTCATCGGCATGGCCGGGCGCGGCCACGACGCCGAGATTGTGTTCGACATGAACGACCCCATGGGCGCCTCGACCTGCGTCGCCTGTGGCGAATGCGTTCAGGCCTGCCCGACCGGGGCGCTGATGCCTGCCACTGTGATGGATGACCAACAGGTTGGCGACAGCAAGGATTACGACCGCGAGGTCCAGTCGGTCTGCCCCTATTGCGGCGTCGGCTGCCAGCTATCGTTCAAGATCAAGAACGACAAGATCGCCTATGTCGAGGGCGCTGGCGGCCCGGCCAACGAAAACCGGCTCTGCGTCAAGGGCCGCTTCGGCTTTGACTACATCGCCCACCCGCACCGCCTGACCAAACCGCTGATCCGCCGCGAGGATGCCCCGGCCAAGGGGCTGAATGTCGACCCGTCCAACCCCTTCACCCATTTCCGCGAGGCCAGCTGGGACGAGGCGCTGGATTTCGCCGCCGGTGGCATGGCCAAGCTGCGCGACCGCGATGGCGGCGGCTCGGTCGCCGGTTTCGGTTCGGCCAAATGCTCGAACGAGGAGGCGTATCTGTTCCAGAAACTGATCCGCCAGGGCTTTGGCCACAATAATGTCGATCACTGCACGCGGCTGTGCCATGCCTCGTCGGTGGCGGCGCTGATGGAGAATATCGGCTCCGGCGCCGTGACCGCGACCTTCAACGAGATCATCCACTCCGATGTCGCACTGGCCATCGGCTGCAACCCGATCGAGAACCACCCGGTCGCCGCCACATATTTCAAGCAGTTCACCAAGCGCGGCGGCAAGCTGATCGTGATGGACCCGCGCGGCGTCGGCCTCGGCCGCTACGCCACCCACCGGCTGAAATTCCGCCCCAGCACCGATGTCGCCATGCTGAACGCGATCATGCACGTGATCGTCGAGGAGGAGCTGTACGACCGCCAGTATATCGCCGCGATGACCGAGGGTTTCGACGAGATGAAGACCCACCTGGCAGGCTTCACACCGGAGAAGATGGCGCCGCTGTGCGGCATCGATGCCGGAACCCTGCGCGAGGTCGCCCGGCTTTTCGCCGGCGCCAAGGCGGCGATGATTTTCTGGGGCATGGGCATTTCGCAACACATCCACGGCACCGATAATTCGCGCTGCCTGATCTCGTTGGCCCTGATGTGTGGCCAGGTTGGCCGCCCCGGTGCCGGGCTGCACCCGCTGCGCGGCCAGAACAA
>DATLAW010000299.1:0-15148 GCA_035527255.1 Thermohalobaculum sp.
GACCCGGCACGTTGCGGTGGCCGAGATGGTGATCGAGAAGGCCAAGCGCCTGGTCGAGCATGGCCGCGATGTGGTAATCCTGCTTGATTCAATCACCCGCCTCGGCCGGGCCTATAACACCGTGGTGCCGAGCTCGGGCAAGGTACTGACCGGCGGTGTCGACGCCAACGCCTTGCAGCGGCCGAAGCGCTTTTTTGGCGCCGCGCGCAATATCGAGGAGGGCGGCTCTCTGACCATCATCTCGACAGCGCTGATTGATACCGGCAGCCGCATGGACGAGGTGATCTTCGAGGAATTCAAGGGCACCGGCAACTCGGAGATCGTGCTCGATCGAAAGGTCGCCGACAAGCGGGTCTATCCGGCGATTGATATCCTGAAATCCGGCACCCGGAAAGAGGAGCTGCTGGTCTCGAAGAGCGACCTGACCAAGATGTTCGTGCTGCGCCGCATTCTAAACCCGATGGGCACCACCGATGCGATAGAGTTCCTGTTGGGCAAGTTGAAGCAGACCAAGACCAATGCGGATTTCTTTGATTCGATGAATGCATAGCCCGAAGCGGGCTTCAGGTGACGCAAGACGCGCGCGGCATTTGGTGGTGCCGGCGATTGGAAAAATAACACGAAAAATGCCGGCGCCTGACTGAGCAGCCCGGCTTTTGGGCGGATTGGCCTGATGCCGATCCGTAGGCCGGGTGAGCGGACATGGCTATGACGAGGCCGGGATTGGAAAAGATGATGACGCCAGAGCCGGCGTCCCTGGAGATGCCCCAGCAAGATACGATCTTCGCCCCCGCCTCCGGTGCCGGCGTCGCCGGCATCTCGGTGATCCGGCTGTCCGGGCCCGCTTCCGACATGGTGGTTTCGCGGCTGACCCAAAAGGCGTTGCCACCACTGCGCCGGGCAACCCTTCGAGAGCTGAGAGACGAGGCCGGCGGCTTGATCGATCAGGCCATTGTGCTGCGATTCGCCGCCGGGGCGAGCTATACCGGTGAGTCGTCAGCCGAGTTTCATTGTCATGGCGGTCGGGCGGTTGTTGCGGCGGTCCTGGACGTTTTGGCCGGTCAGGCGGGATGCCGACTGGCTGAGCCAGGGGAATTCACGCACCGAGCCTTTGAGGCCGGGCGGCTGGATCTGGCGGAGATCGAAGCGCTCGGTGATCTGCTCTCGGCCGAAACGGAATTGCAGCGCCGACAAGCGGTGCGCGGGGTTTCTGGGGCACTGCATCGCCAGGCGGAGGCATGGCGGGCGGACCTGCTCAGGGCCGCCGCACTGATAGAGGCGACCATTGATTGGGCCGATGAAGACGTTCCGGAAGCCGTAGGGCCGGAGGTTGCCGAGCTTTTGGCCGGCGTACGAGCCGGGATCTCCCGCGAACTGAGCCTCTCGGACGGAGCGGAGCGGTTGCGGGAAGGCTTTGAAGTGGCGATTCTCGGCGCACCGAATGCCGGGAAGTCCAGCCTTTTCAATGCATTGGCTGGGCGGGAGGCGGCCATTACCTCCGTGCGCCCTGGGACAACTCGTGATGTCCTGGAGTTGCGATATGATCTAGCGGGCCTGCCGGTGGTATTCCTTGACACGGCTGGATTGCGCGAGGCTGACGATGAGATTGAGGCGATTGGGATTGCCCGCGCGACCGAGCGGGCACAGGCGGCGGCGCTGCGGCTGTTCCTTCGGAGCGCAGACGCGCCACCTCCAGCTGTCGAAGCCGCACTTTGGCAGCCGGGGGATTTGCGAATCTGGACGAAAGCGGATCTCGGTTCCGGCCCTGGCGACATTGCGATTTCATGCTTGCACGGCGACGGGATTGGCAAACTTCTTGAACGGATGAAGACCGATCTGGCCGCACAGGCCTGCGGCGAAGGCCTCGTTGGGCACCGACGTCAGCGACAGGCTCTCGAGGATGCTAATGACGCTTTAGTGCGAGCGGAAAATGCGCTAGAGACTGCGGAAGCCGAGACGATCGCCGAGGACCTGCGCGCCGCGTTCCGGGGACTTGAGCGCTTGATCGGCAAGGTCGGCGTTGAGGATGTTTTGGGAGCGGTCTTCGCGGCGTTTTGTCTTGGCAAGTAGGCACGCCCGGGAAAAACAGGAGTTGTTTCACGTGAAACATTCTGCGGACCATTTTGATGTGGTTGTGGTGGGCGGCGGCCACGCTGGCGCCGAAGCGGCACACGCGGCTTCGCGGATGGGGGCAAAAACCGTGTTGGTGACCCACCGCGCTGACCGGATTGGAGAAATGTCGTGCAATCCGGCAATCGGCGGCCTCGGAAAGGGGCATCTGGTGCGTGAGATTGACGCGCTGGACGGCGCCATGGGCCGCATCGCCGATCTTTCCGGAATTCAATTTCGGCTTCTCAACCGACGCAAGGGCCCGGCGGTACAGGGTCCGCGAGCGCAATGTGACAGGGCGCTTTACCGGACACATATGCAGGCCGAGCTGCAAAAATGCGCCAATCTCACGGTAATCGAGGGAGAGGTCGTTGATCTTGTTGTGGAAAAGGGCCGGCTCTCCGGCGTCGCGCTCGGCACCGGCACGCGCATTCGAGCCGCCGCCGTCGTCCTGACAACTGGGACCTTTTTGCGTGGGGTGATGTATGTTGGCCATGAAGGCCATCGCGGCGGCAGGGCCGGCGACCCTGCCGCGATCCGCCTTGCCGAGCGACTATCTGACTTCGGGCTGCCGCTTGGGCGGCTAAAAACCGGAACGCCGCCAAGGCTTGACGGCCGGACGATCGACTTTGGGGCGCTGGAGGCGCAGCCGGGAGACGACGTGCCGACGATGTTCTCGTTTCTGAGCGCCCGCCCTGCCGCGCGACAGGTCAATTGTCACATTACCCACACCAACCAACATACGCACGAGATTATCCGGAGCAATCTTGCCCGATCGGCGATGTATTCAGGCCGGATTGAAGGAATTGGCCCGCGGTATTGTCCGTCGATAGAGGACAAGGTGGTCCGATTTCCGGAGAAGGACGCACATCAGATTTTTCTTGAGCCTGAGGGGCTTGAGGACAAAACGGTCTATCCAAACGGAATCTCAACCTCACTTCCGGCCGCGGTGCAGGAAGACTATGTCCGCTCGATCCGTGGGCTCGAGTTTGCGGAGATTCTGCGGCCGGGGTATGCGATTGAATATGACTACGTGGATCCCCGAGCGCTGCGCCCGACGCTCGAGCTCAAGGCGATGGAGGGGCTTTTTCTCGCAGGTCAAATCAACGGAACCACCGGTTATGAGGAGGCGGCTGGCCAAGGCCTGATCGCTGGGCTGAATTCGGCGGGCTGCGCTCAGGGCGGCGCGCCGGTAATATTTGATCGCGCCGACGGCTATCTCGGCGTGATGGTCGACGATCTGGTGACCCGCGGCGTATCGGAGCCGTACCGCATGTTCACCTCCCGGGCAGAATATCGGTTGACGCTGCGTGCCGACAACGCGGATCAAAGATTAACCCCGATCGGGATCGAGATTGGCGCAGTCTCAGTCGGCCGTCGCCGCGCATTTGACGAAAAGATGGCCCGGCTCTCGTCGGCCCGGGATCTTGCCGGCTCCCTAACCCTGACACCGACAGCCGGCCGGGAGCACGGTCTCGACATAAATCAGGACGGCGTACGGCGCAACGCGCTGGAATTGCTTGCTTATCGGGAGGTCGGTATTGATCGGCTCGCGGAGATCTGGCCCGAACTTTCCGATCTTGATAGTGAAATTTCTCGGCAGCTTGAGAACGATGCCCGATATGCCGGCTATATCGAAAGGCAGGGGGCGGCGATTGCCGCGATGCGCCGCGAGGAGGCCCGGACGCTGCCTCAGGCCATCAACTATCGCGGGATTTCCGGGCTTTCCGCCGAACTCCAGCAAAAACTTGCGGCGATTCAACCATCGACAATGGGACAGGCGGCGCGGATCGAGGGCATGACCCCGGCGGCGCTGACCTTGGTGCTTGCGGTGGCCAAGCAGCAAGCGAAACGGCAAAGCGCTTGACCCCGGCGGAATTCGCTCGGGCGTTCGATGTTTCACGTGAAACATGCGGTCGGCTTGAGGCATATGTTGCTCTCCTGGTACGCTGGAACGCTCGGATCAATCTTGTTTCCCCCTCGACACTTGAAACGGTGTGGATCCGCCACATAGCCGATTCCGTACAGCTTTTCGATCTGGCGAGGCCGAATGCAAGGCGCTGGATCGACCTCGGCTCCGGCGCCGGGCTTCCAGGCCTCCCGATCGCCGCGATCGCCGCCGAGCGGGCGCCCAATCTGCGCGTTACCCTGGTTGAGGGCGACGTTCGAAAGGCCGCCTTCCTCGCGACCGCGAGCCGTGAAATGGGACTCGACGTCAATGTTGAGTCGCGCCGGATTGAATCCATGGCACCGCAGGCCTATGATGTCATCTCGGCCCGGGCATTGGCGCCGCTCGCCCAGCTTTGTGCTCTGGCGCACCGTTTTTCCGGCCCGGGGACGATTTATCTTTTCCTGAAGGGCGAAAAGCTCGATTCGGAATTGACCGCGACGGTCGCGGGTTGGCATATTCAGGCTGAGCGGATCGTCAGCCGGACCGATCCGAAGGCCACCGTCCTGAGAATTTTGGAGCTAAACCCCCGATCATGACTTCGAGTGACATCTCGGCTACCGGCGGCACCCAGGAGGTTGCAGGGACGACCGGGCGGGCGTCGGGATCGACGATTGGGCGGGTGATTGCATTGGCCAATCAGAAGGGCGGCGTCGGCAAGACGACAACCGCGGTCAATCTCAGCGCGTCGCTCGCCCAAGCCGGCAAACGGGTTCTACTGGTCGACTTCGACCCGCAGGGAAACGCCTCGACCGGCCTCGGATTTGGGCGCGAGCGCCGAACCGTCACCACCTACGATGTCCTGACCGAGGGCCGCTCGATCGACGACGCGGCCGCGCGTTGCGGCGACCTCGACCTGTTTGTTGTTCCGGCCTCACCGGAACTGTCGGGCCTGGACGCAGAGCTCTCAGACGCGCCGGATCGTTCGCACCGCCTTCTCAATGCCCTCAGAAATGTTGGTGAAAATTCTCCAATAAACTGTTTTGATTATATAATTATTGACTGCCCGCCGTCTTTGAACCTGCTTACGGTCAACGCGCTAACGGCGGCTGACACGGTGTTGGTCCCGCTGCAGTGTGAATTTTTTGCCCTCGAGGGACTGACCCAGCTGCTCGGTACGATAAAGCGCATTCAAACCGGCCTGAATCGGCGGCTCCGGGTTCAGGGCATTGTTCTGACAATGTACGACCGGCGTAACAATCTGTCCGCCCAGGTGGCCGAGGATGTGCGCCTCAATCTCGGCGATTCGGTCTACCGGACCATCATCCCGCGCAATGTCCGGCTGTCTGAGGCGCCGAGTTATTCGTTGCCCGGGGTGCTTTACGACCCGAGCTGCGCGGGCAGCGTGGCCTACCGGGCCCTGGCCGGTGAATTTCTAAGCCGCGACGCGGCGATGATTGCGGCATAAGGAGGCGATGATGACCAGATTACCGGAACGCAGGGGCCTTGGGCGCGGTTTGTCGGCGCTGTTGGGCGAAATTGCCGGCGAAAGTGGCGGCGTCAGCGAGATCGACGGGGCTGCCGGGTTCAGGCACAGCGCGGTGGCGATGGATGCGGCAGCCGCCTCTGATAGGTCGCCGACCACGGTGCCGATTGAGCGGCTTCACTCGAACCCCGATCAGCCGCGCCGTGATTTCCCGGAAACCGAACTGAACGAGCTGGCCTCCTCGATCCGCCAGCGCGGCATTATCCAGCCGATCGTCGTGCGGCCCGACCCAACCCGGCCCGGCGAATACCAGATTGTCGCTGGCGAGCGCCGTTGGCGCGCCGCTCAACGCGCCCAGTTGCATCAGATTCCGATTGTGGTTCGTGTGCTCGACGACCGTGCTGTCCTCGAGCTGGCAATTATCGAGAACGTCCAGCGCAGCGACCTCAACCCAATTGAGGAAGCTAACGGCTACGCCCAATTGATCGAACGTTTCGGCCATACCCAGGAGAGGATGTCCGACATTGTCGGCAAGAGCCGCAGCCATGTCGCCAATACGCTGCGCCTGCTTGGGCTGCCCGATCAGGTGCAACAGATGGTGCGCAGCGGAAAACTCAGCGCCGGGCACGCCCGTGCGTTGATCAATGCGCCCGACCCCACGGCCTTGGCCGAGCAGGCGATACTCAGGGGGCTGACCGTGCGCCAGGTCGAGGATTTGGCCCGCCGCGTCGCCGCGCCGCCGCGCCGGCAGGCCAGCCATGGCGGCCCGCCGCAGAAGGACGCCGACACGCGAATTCTCGAAGGCGACCTCTCGGCGGCGATCGGTATGGCGGTGTCGATAGAGCATCACCCCAACGATGGCGGCGGCGAGTTGCGTATCCGATATCGCTCGCTCGACGAGCTTGACCGACTTTGCCGAAAGTTCACCGGCTAGAGCAGTTTCGAGCCAAACGGGTTCGTTTGGCGACGGGCAAATTGCGACAACTCAAATGGCTAGAGCGCGCGGCCCGATTCTATCAGGGAGGTCAAGCTCTCTAGTATCTCGGGGGTGAACTGGAGTTTTGAAAACCCGTTTAAAAACAATGGGATGGAGAAATTTCCCGGCGCAATTTGAATTGGAGGTTTCGGCTGTTGGCCTCACTCCGGTGTCGATGCGGAGAGGCGCCGACCGTTGCATATGTCAA
Organism: Thermohalobaculum sp.; assembly: GCA_035527255.1. GTDB lineage: Bacteria > Pseudomonadota > Alphaproteobacteria > Rhodobacterales > Rhodobacteraceae > Thermohalobaculum. The sequence continues at coordinate 6,668 of DATLAW010000299.1, forward strand.
TTGATCTCATAAGTCTGAAGCTTCACCCAATCAAAAGTCACTCCGATACCTGGATCATCCGGCGCGACTGCTTGATGATGTGAAACGATCAACGGGCGGGCGGTGTATTGATCGATCGGGAAGCTGTGTACTTCGAGCCAGCCGGCGTTCGATTGACCGGCCACAAGGCTTATATGCAGCCCCTGCATTCCGTGACTGCACACCGGGATGCCGTATCGGCGGGAAAGCTCGGCCACCCGCAACCAGCCAGTAATGCCGCCGCAATTGGACGCGTCCGGCTGGATGAAGGACAGTCTGGCGCGCTCAAACGCAAACTCAAACTCGTGGATAGTATGCAGATTCTCCCCCATCGCGAGTGGCGCCCCGGTCGCCTCGGCGATCCGCGCATAACCGTCGTAGTCATCGGGGATGGTCGGCTCCTCGAACCAGAGAATGTCGGATTTCATGAACGCCTCGGCGGCGCGGATGGCGTCGTCCACGTTCAACGCATAGTTCGCATCGACCATGAGGGCCACCCCGGACCCAATCAACTTGCGGACAGCCCGAACCCGGGCGATATCCTCGCTGAGGTCTGCGTGGCCGACCTTGATCTTGACGGCGTTGTAGCCACGATCAATATAGCCTTGGACACTAGCAAGAAGCTTTTCGATCGAGAAATTGAGGTCGATGCCGCCACAATAAGCGGCGGCCGTTTGACCGGCGCCACCCGCCACCTGCCACAGCGGCTGACCCGACGCCTTTCCCCGCGCGTCCCACAACGCAATATCGATCGCCGATATGGCGAAGGAGGCGATGCCGCCGCGCCCGACATAGTGAATATGCCACTGCATCGCGTCATGGAGCTCTTCAATTCCATCGGCGTCGCGACCGATCAGGAACGGCGTCAGGTCATGCTCAATCATGGCGCGAATCGCGTGCCCACCCCTGCCGCCGGTATAGGTGTGCCCGGTTCCCTCAAATCCATTGTTCAGCCGCACCGTTGCCGTGATCAGCTCGAAATGTGTATGGTCACCATGTTTGGCATCGGTCAGGACCTCTGCCAGGGGGACGGCGAAGAGGCGTGTCTCGATGCTTTCGATCGTCGGCATGTCGGCCTTTCCTCTTTGTGTCCCGCCGCCGGCGCCTCGCGCTCTGTCGGTCCTTGCTGCGGCCTGCCTGCTGCCGCTAAGTAGCGCGACTGGCCATCGAGAGTGCACAGAACGAAAGATATGGCAATGAAAGTAGGGATCGTCGGCCTTGGCGTAATGGGCCGCAATCTGGCGCTGAACGCCGGCGATGGCGGATACCAGGTCGTTGCGACAGATGCCTGGGAGACGGCCCGCAACGCGGCTCCGCGCGGGATCGAGGTCGTTGGCGACCCTGCGGCGCTCGCCGGGGCGCTCACGACGCCTAGGGTCATCCTCTTGATGGTCAAGGCCGGCGATCAGGTCGATGTCGAGATTGCCGGGCTGGTGCCGCACCTTGCAGCGGGCGATATCGTGATCGACGGCGGCAATTCGCACTATCGCGACACCGAGCGCCGCGCCGACGAACTGGGTCAACGCCGGATCGGCTATCTCGGGGCTGGCGTCTCGGGTGGCGCCGAGGGAGCGCGCCATGGCGCCTCGATTATGGTCGGCGGGAGCGAGACCGTGTGGAACGCCGCGCAGGCGTTTCTGTCTACCCTGAGCGCCAAGGCTGGCGATGGCGAGCCGACGCTGACGCGTTTTGGCGATGGTGGGGCTGGCCACTTCGTCAAGATGGTCCACAACGGCATCGAATACGCCATCATGCAGGCAATCGCCGAGTGTCATGGTTTGCTGTCCAGTATCGGCGGCCTTGGACCGCAAGCTGCCGGTGATCTGCTGGAACGTTGGAACGCCGATGGCCGCGCCTCCGGATTCCTGCTGAAGATCACCGCCGAGATCGCACAAACCCGCGATCCACTGACTGGCGGGCACTTGCTCGAATATGTCGGCGACGTTGCCGGTCAAAAGGGCACCGGGGCCTGGAGCATCGAGGCCGGTCTCGCATACGGTGTTCCGATACCCTCGATCATGGAGGCTGTGAGCGCCCGCCAAATCTCGGGTCAGGGCGGCCCACGGGCAATTTTCGCAAAGATAATTGGCGCCCGGCCGGTGCCCGAGCGCCCTGACGGCCTTCTCGCCGATCTGGAGGAGGCGCTGGTGGCGACGACGATCGTATCGCTGTGCCAGGGGCTGCATCTTTATGCGGTGGCGGCGGACCAGCATGGCTGGAACAAGCACCTGCCCGATGTACTGCGGGTCTGGCGGGCTGGCAGTATCCTGCGCATGGGGATGCTTGACGAGATGGCCCAACGGCTGGAAGCCCAGCCCGCCGCATTGGACCCGCTGATCGTCAGGCAGATTGCCGGCGATGTAGCCGCGATGCTGCCAGCTTGGCGCCGGGTTGTCGGCGCAGCTGTCGTGGCCGGGCTCCCGGCGCCGGTTCTGGCTACATCGCTCGCCTATGTCGAAGCGCTCGGCACCACGGTACTGCCCACCGCCGTCGTGCAGGCGCAGCGCGACCGCTTCGGGGCGCACGGGTTCGCCCGGACCGACCGGGCCGGCGCCCATCATGGCCCGTGGTTCGACCCGGATCAGGAGCCGGGAGCATGATCGTCGTCACCATGGGCGTCTGCGGCACCGGCAAGACCAGTGTCGGACAGATCGTTGCGTCCCGCATGGGCTGGACTTTCATCGAGGGCGACGATCTGCATCCAGCTTTGAGCCGCGAGAAGATGGCGTCGGGCACCCCGCTGACCGACGATGACCGGTGGCCGTGGCTCGACAGCATTGCTGAGGCGATGCATGTGATCCACGAGGCCGGCGGGTCGGCGGTTGTCGCCTGCTCGGCACTGCGCCAGGTCTACCGCGACCGGCTTCGCCTGTCGGGGGCGGAGATAATATTCCTGCACCTGACCGGGGATGCCAGCCTGATCCGGGAACGCATGGAAGCGCGCCGCGACCACTTCATGCCGCCCGGTTTGCTCGACAGCCAGTTGGCGACCCTGGAGGCGCCACGGGCTGACGAGCCGGTGTTCGAAATTGACGTGGCAGGCAGTGTTGAGGAAATCGCCGGGGCGGTCGTCAGATCATTGTCGGGTGACCCAGCGTCGGATTGATCACGCCGAGAAGTCGATCTGCACTTTCATGGCCTGCTTGCGGTCGGAGGCCAGCTTGAACCCGCTGACCGCCTCCGAGATTGGCAGCACGTCGGTCAAAAGCTGCCGGACATCGATCCGGCGGCTCTCGATCATGGCCGCCGCGACGGCAAACATTTCGTGAAAACGGAAGGTGCCCTTCAGCACGATCTCCTTGGCGACAATCGTGTTCAGGGGGATCAAAACGTCGCCGCCGAGGCCAAGCTGGACGATTGTGCCCTCTGGCCGCACGATGTTCAGACCGGAGCGCAGGGCGGCCTCGTTGCCGGAGGCTTCGAACATGACGTCGAATGTGCCTTTGTTCTGCGCGAACACATCCAGCGCGTCTGCTCGGCTGGCGATGTTGATCGCTCGATCAGCGCCCGCGCTGGCGGCGACAACCAGTGCTTCATCGACGATATCGGTCGCCACGATCTCGGCGGCACCGCTGAGCCGGGCGGCCAGGATGACAAGGTTGCCGATCGGTCCGCATCCGGTAACCAGCACGCGCTTGCCGATCAGCGATCCGGCTTTGCCAAGACCGTGCAGGACCACCGCCAGAGGCTCGGCGAATGCCGCCTCGTTCAACGACAGATCGGGGCGGACCACGATACATTGCGCCGCATCAGCGACCAGGGTCTGGCGGAAGGCGCCGTCAATATGGGGGCGGCGCATGGCGCTGCCGTAGAATCGCATGCCGAGGCAATGGTTCTGCATGCCCTGCTGGCAGAACCGGCAGGTTCCGCAGGGGCGGCTGGGGTTGACCGCGACATGGTCGCCGACGCTGATATCGCGCACATCCTGGCCAATCGCGGCGATAACACCGGCGACCTCGTGGCCAAGGATCATCGGGTCGACGAGGCGGATCGCGCCGAAGCCGCCATGGTTGAAGTAGTGCAGATCCGAGCCGCAGATGCCACCGGCCTTGATCCGCACCTCGACCTCGCCGGGGCCAAGCGCACCAATATCACGATCTTCGATGCGCAGATCGCCGGCGGCGTGTATGACGATGGCCTTCATTGTTTTTCGCTACCCCCCGGCAAACGCTTTGCCGGGGTCGTTACTAACAGATCATCAGACGGGGATACATGGGATGACGCTTGAAATCTTCAGTTTGACGGGCCGCACCGCGCTGATCACCGGGTCGAGCCAAGGCATCGGCTTCGCGCTGGCGCGGGGCCTTGCGTCGGCGGGTGCAACGGTGATCCTGAACGGTAGGAGTGTCGAGCGGTTGGCGGCGGCGGCCGAGACCCTGCGCCGCGAGGGCGCCACCGTCATCGTGGCGGCGTTCGATGTGACCGATAGCGACGCCGTCAAAACCGCCATCGACAGGATCGAAGCCGAGACCGGCGCGCTCGACATTCTGGTCAACAACACCGGTATCCAGCGCCGCGAGACCCTGGAGAAATTTCCCGACGAGACCTGGCGCGAGTTGATGGCGGCAAACCTGGACAGCGTGTTTTTCGTCTCGAAGGCAGTTGCGAGCCACATGATCCCGCGGCGTCGCGGCAAGATCATCAACATCTGCTCGGTGCAGAGCGAGTTGGGCCGGCCCTCGATTGCGCCCTATGCCGCCTCGAAGGGTGCGGTAAAGATGCTGACCAAAGGCATGTGCATCGACTGGGGGCCGCACAATATTCAGGTCAACGGCCTGGGCCCCGGTTACTTCAAGACCGAGCTGACCGAGGCGCTGGTGAACGACGAAGTGTTCAGCGCATGGTTGACGAACCGCACTCCAGCACGAAGATGGGGCAATGTCGAGGAACTGGTTGGTGCTGCAATCTTTCTGGCATCTCCCGCCTCGGATTTCGTCAACGGGCATATTCTGTATGTCGATGGCGGTGTGACGTCCATGTTGTAAAGAGGGCGGGATGTTGTGAGGCACGCGGGATGAAGATCACCAACATTGAGACGATCCGGACAGACGACCGGCCGAGCGTAATGTGGGTCCGTGTCTCCACCGGGGACGGGCTGGTCGGGCTTGGCGAGACCTGGTTCGGCGCCGCCACGGTGGAGGCCGATATTCACGACCGGATCGCGCCCATGCTGCTGGGTCACGACGCCCGGCTGATTGACGATATCAATCGCCTGATGACGCCTTATGTCGGGTTTTGCGGCACGGGTGCGGAGATGCGCGCCCTGTCAGCCATCGATGTGGCGCTGTGGGATATCGCCGGTAAAGCCGCGAGCCAGCCGCTTTGCGATCTGCTCGGCGGCAGGATCCGGGACCGGATTCCGGTCTACAATACCTGTGCCGGGCCGAATTACGTCTCCAAGACTTCCGATGTCCGGCCCGGCAACTTCGGACTGCCCGACGGGACAGCGATAACCAGATTCGAGGACCTCGACGTCTTTTTGAATCGCGCCGATGACCTCGCATTGGAGCTGTTGGAGAGCGGGATCGCGGCCATGAAGATCTGGCCGTTCGATTTCACGGCCGGTGCTGCTGACGGGGCGGATATATCGGTGGCCGACCTCAACAAGGCCCTGCGACCGTTCGAGCGGATCCGGGCCGCCCATGGTGACCGCATGCGGATCAAGGCGGAACTGCACGGATTGTGGTCGCGGGACGCGGCGTGGAAAATTTGCCAGGCACTGGAGCCGTTGGAGGTCGACTGGGTCGAGGACCCGGTGCGGATGGACCGCATGGGCGAGATGGGCGAACTGGCGCAGGCTACAACCTTGCCGCTCGCGGGGGGTGAAACGTTGGGCGGCATTGGTCAGATCGACGATCTGATCACACGCGGCGGGGTGACGGTGGCGATCGTCGATGTCACCTGGGGCGGCGGTGTCACCTTCGGGATCGAAGCGGCGGCGCTGGCGGCCAGCCATGGCCGGGCCATCGCCTTCCATGACTGCTCGGGGCCGGTGACGCTGGCCGCATCCAGTCATTTGGCGCTGGCCTGCCCCAATGCCGCCGAGCAAGAGTTCACCCGGGCGTTCTACCACGGCTGGTACGGGCAGTTCGTCACCGGCCTGCCGGGCGTTGAGCGTGGCATGATCACGGTTTCTGACGCACCCGGTCACGGCATCGAACTCGCGCCGGACCTGGCGCGGCGCGACGGGGTCACCGTCCGCGCGAGCAGCGCCTAGCACTTGATTGCACGACTGGAGGCCAAACCATGCTGTCGGCAGATCAGATCTCGTCCTACCGGGAGAACGGCTACCTGATGATCCGCGATGCGTTGTTGCCGGACCAGTTGGCGACGCTTCAGGACCTGACGAACGAATTCATCGAAGCGTCGCGAGCAGTGAGCGAGAGCAATGATATCTTCGATCTTGATGACGGTCACTCGGCGGCCCAGCCGAGGCTGACGCGGATCAAGTTGCCGCATATCCGGCACCCGGCTTTCTGGGAAGTGGCGACCAGCGACCGGCTCACCTCGTTCCTGAAGCCGCTGGTGGGTGATAATATTCGCCTGCACACATCCAAGCTCAACACCAAGGCGCCCGGTGGCGGGGCGGCGGTTGAATGGCATCAGGACTGGGCCTTCTTCCCCCACACCAACGACGACCTGTTCTCGGTTGGAATCATGCTGGAGGACGTGACGCTGGCCAATGGCCCGCTGATGGTCATCCCCGAAACCCACAAGGGACCGGTGCTGTCGCACCATCAGGGCGGCGTATTCTGCGGGGCGATCGACCCCGCTCATCCAACGTTCGATCTTGATCGGGCGGTCACGCTGACCGGTCAGGCCGGCGACATGAGCATCCATCACGTCCGGCTGTTGCATGGCTCGGCGCCCAACATGTCGGACGGTGCCCGCAAAATCCTGTTCTACGAGATGGGCGCTGCCGATGCCTGGCCGATCAATGGGAATTCCGGCGCCTATACCGGCATGTCGCAGCGAGATGTTTGGGCGAAGCTGCATGAAAACATGATCTGTGGGACGCAACCAATTTCGGCTCGCCTGGCCGATGTTCCGGTCATCATGCCGGTGCCGCCGCCACCGGACGGCTCGTCGATCTTCAAGGTTCAGCGAAGCGGCGGCGCTGTCAGCGCGTTCGCAACCCAAGCAGAAAATCGGTCTGAGCAACCGGCTTAAACATCTTGATTATGCAAACATCACATGTTACGGCCAAACCATGAATGAAACGATCTACTACGATCTGAAACAGGTATCCGGCCTTGCGCCGAGCCTATCGACGCAGGTTGCCCGCGAAATCGGCAAGCGAGTCGTTTCTGGAGCCTACCCGCCAGGCCATCTCGTCGAAGATGAAAATGCGCTCGCTGAGCGCTATCAGGTCAGTCGATCGGTGATCCGCGATGCGGTGAAAATCCTTGTTGGCAAGGGCCTGCTGGAGGTGCGCCGTGGCATCGGTACGCGGGTTCGGCCTCGTGCCAAATGGGGCCTGCTGGATGACGATGTCATGGCTTGGTCGCAATCCGCCCCGCCCAGCGCCGAATTGTTGCACCAGCTTATGGACTTCCGCCAGATATTCGAGCCCAAGGCGGCCCGCTTGGCCGCCGAACGCGGCACCGACGAAGATCACGCGCTGATCAAGGCGGCCATCGAGCGCATGGAAGTCGAGAAAGGCTCGGCCGAGGATTTCGTTATTGCGGACGCGATGTTTCACCGATCCATATTGCGAGCGACAATGAACGAATTTTTAATGGCCCTGGAGGGAGTGATTTTCTCGGCGCTGCTGAGCTCGATTCGCCTGACCAACAAGGACCCGCGCGATAACGAGGGCTCGATCCCGTATCACCGAGAGGTCTATGAGGCCATTGCGGCACGCGACGGGGAAATTGCCGAGCGTGTCATGGAAAACCTGCTGAAAGATGCCAGTCACCGTTTGGGCGGGCGCATTTCGGAAAACTAAGGCTGGACGCGTGCCTGGCCTACGCCCAGACTGGGAGACGACAATAAATGCCTTCGCACTCGAATTGCGAAGCGATCGCGACGCCTCTCTCTAGGGGAGGTGCTTTCCAAGAGCAAAAATAGGGAGGACCTCATGCTCGATAAACTGACCAAGGTACTTATGGCCGGCGGCGCAGTGATTGCGTTCACTGCATCTATGGCGACAGTCGCGTCCGCTGAAACGACGTTGCGCATTCAGACCCATTTTGCGACCGAGACGCCCTCGGGCAAGCTGGCGGCGCAATATGTCGATGATATTCAGACAATGTCTGGCGGCGATATCAAAGTTGAGATGTTCTATTCGTCCGCGGTTGTGAAATCGGTCGAGACCTTCGACGCGGCGGCGACTGGTATTCTCGATTGCGATATGACCGGCGGCGCTTACCAGACCGGCAAGAACCCGGCGTTCCAGTTCGTCGGCGATATCATGGGCGGCTACGACACACCCTACCAGCAGCTTTCATGGCTGTATTATGG
>DATLAW010000300.1:0-3860 GCA_035527255.1 Thermohalobaculum sp.
ATCATGTATGGGCTGGTGATCCATACATCCTTTATGTGGGAGATCATGAGGGTTGAGGCGTGGTATGTGCTCGCAGCGCTGCTCGCACCCACTGGCTATGTCCTGCAAGATGTCGTCGCCGACGCCATGACGGTCGAGGCAGTCCCTGGAGTCGACATCGACGGTCACCCTTTCCCGGACGACGTATCCAAGGCGATGCACACCACCATGCAAACCCTGGGCCGCTTTGCCATAATCAGCGGACTGGTCGCGGTGGCCAGCATCAACATCTTCATGTTTTCAGATGTTGAGACCCTCGAGCAAGCCGACAAGGCGCAGATCTACGGCCGCATTTATCTGTTCGCGCTCGCAATCCCTTTGGTCTCGGTCAGCGGCGTTGTGCTTGGCGGTTTGATGCAGCGCGTGCGTGCAACCCGTCTGCGCGCAGAGGGGATCACCGAGGATCACATCAGCAGGCTGGTGTTCGCCCCGCCCGAATTGACCGAGCCGAATTGGCAGATCCTGGGCGGTGGTCTTGTTTTCGTCTGCCTGTCGATTGCGGTCGGGCTGTCCGGCGTCGCCTATGCCGAGGAGGTTGTCTTTGCCGGATCGCTCGGAATTATTCTGTTCCTGATCTCGCGCCTGGTCCGCGAACTGCCTCCGGGCAAGGCCTCGGCGCTGATCGGCACCGCTGTAATCATCTTCGTCTTCCGGGCGGTGCCGCTGCCGGGGCCGGGACAGACCTGGTTCGAGATCGACGTACTTGGCTTCGACGAGCAGTTTCTATCGGTGCTGTCGCTGATCACGTCGTGCCTTACGCTGGCCGGTCTGGTGGTGCTGCGCCCATTGATGGCTCGGCGGTCGATCGCATACATCATCGTGATTCTGACAGTTGCGGCGGCGGTTCTGTCGCTTCCGAATATTGGGCTCTACTATGACATACAGCAGTGGACCTCTGCCAACACCGGTGGTGTCATCGACGCGCGCTTCATCGCGGTCCTCGACACGGCAATCGAGTCGCCATTGGGGCAGGTCGCGATGATCCCGATGCTGGCCTGGATTGCCAAGAACGCGCCGGCGCATCTGAAGGCGACGTTCTTTGCCGTCATGGCTTCGTTCACCAACCTCGCGCTGTCGGCCAGCAGTCTGGCGACGAAATATCTCAACGAGACCCTCGTCGTCGCGCGCGAAGTCAGGGATCGGCAGACCGATGCGATTGCGGTACAGGCCGATTACGCAAATCTGGGAACCTTGTTGATCGTCGTCGCGCTGATCGCGCTGATCGCGCCGCTGGTGGCTGTTGCCGTTATCCAAGCATCCCGGTTCCGAACAATCGACTGACCTCCGAGGTCGCGATCAATGGGAGATCAGGAGCGGCACGCTCGTGTTGGCGATCATGTCGCGTGTGACACCGCCGATGATCGCTTCGCGCAGCCGGGAATGGCCGTAGCCGCCCATCACGATGAGATCGGCAGAGCAGGCGACCGCGTGTTCTCGGATCGCTTCGGCAACGCTGCGGTCGGACCGGGGAAGCTGATCGACGGTCACTTCCACACCGTGCCGCGCCAGTGAGGCAGCGATGTCGGCGCCCGGCTCCTCGCCGTATTCACGGTCGCCGATTGAGGGATCGACGATGGCGACGGTCGCGCGACCCGGCGCAAGGATGAAGGGCATGGCGTCGTGAATGGCCCGCGCCGCCTCGCGTGAGGGAAGCCAGGCGATCATGATCTGTTCGCCAAAGATGCCGCTTGTCCAGCCACGGGGAACGACGACCAAAGGTCGGCCGGAGTCGAACAAAACCCCTTCAAGTACCGCAGTCCTGAGCGAGCCAAATTCGTCCTCGCCGGGCTGGCTGACCAGCACGAGATCGGAATCGTAGCTATGGATTGCCGCAATTTCGGACAGTCCGGACGATGTGTCAGACCCCCAGCGCACTGAACCCGAAAGGCCCTTTGCGAGAAGGAAGGCGCGCGCCGTCTCGGCGAGTTCTGCGGCCTCGGCATGCGCCCGCTCAAGGTCTGTAAAGTATAGCTGTGAGGCAGCCACTGATTGGTAGCCGAGATTAAAGCTCGGATGCGTGGTCACGGCGACGACAGCCAGGTGTGCATCCCAGCGGACAGCGATCGCCGCCGCCGTCTCGAGCGTGGCATTTGAATCCTCGGCTCCGTCGATGAACACTAGAAGATTTTTGAAGATCATCGGCGCATCTCCCCCATTGGGCTTAGGTCAGACAGGGCTTCCGGGTCGCTCGGCGATCAGGTCGACCCCAGAAATTCTGATCATGCAGTCTTTGGGAAGCAACGCGTTGACCTGCGTCAAGCGCATTTTACCAAAGGCCGAGATCAATTGAGTTGCCAAGAAACAGCCTCGGAAACTTTCTCAGCGCTGACGCACGCCGGAGCCCGGCTCAATATGATCGTTGGGGTAACGGATGACGATGTCCGTTTCCGACAAGCCCGAGACGATCTCTGCTTCTAGGTCGGTTTTGTGCCGGATTGCTACCGGCCGAAGCTGCGCACGCTCGTCTTCAACGGCGAAAACAGCCCAACCATCGCCATCGCGGAACAGGGCCGTCAGCGGCACTTTGAGTGCCGCCCCGTCTTCCCACAGGACGACGCGCACCTCGACCTGGAAGCCATGGCCAAGCTGGCTCCAGCGCTCCGGCGGATCGGTGAAGTCGATCACGACATTCACCCGTTGCTCCTCGATTCCAAGCGCAGAAACCTTGGTGAAGCCGTAGGGTTCGACCTTCGAGACCCGACCCTGCAGGGTTTCGTCACCGCCCCACTCGTCGATGATGACGCGCTGGCCGGATTCGATCCGCACGGCGTCGGAGGACAGGAAGTCGACGACGATTTCAAGCTCGCCGGGGTTGCCGATCTCGACCAGCGCCTCACCTGCTTCGACCACACCCTCGCTTTCATGGAGAACCCGGAGCACACGCCCGCTGACCGGCGCGTGGATCGGAATGCACGGGCAGTTGCCGGTGCGGGTCCGGGCCTCACGCGGATCAAGCAGGCGGATCTTGGCGCCGGCGAGTTCGGACTGGCGCATCGCCAACGCCGCTTGCGCCGTCCCCACTGCGGCCTCGCGGGTCTTGAAACTGCGCTCGGCCTCGTCCAGCGCGCGGGCGGAGATTGTGTTCGAGGCTCGCAGGGTCCGCATCCGCTCAACGTCGGCGGCCACAAAGTCAAGCTCGGCGTGGGCCTCGGCCAATCCGGCGCGGGCGAGCGCGAGCGCTGCCTCGGCGGTGTTGGCGGCGGCGCGAGCCTCGGCCTCGCTGCGCACATCCAGGAAGGAGGGATCGATTGGCTCGATTTCGGCGACCACCGTTTCATGGGCCACAACTTCGTCACCCTCCTCGATCTCGATCCGCAGAGCCCGGCCCCGGATCGGCGCGGAAAGAACGAAGATATCGGTAATCCGGGTCTCGCCCTCCTCGGCAACGGTTGCGACCAACGGGCCGCGCACCACCGGCGTGAGATCGACATCGATCGGTTGGGGCTGGAAAGCGTAGATCAGCGACAGCGTCAGAGCGAGAACCGGGATTCCCCAGAAGGCGAGCCGGCGGAATTGGGCGGTCATAACGACTACTCCCGTGTCTTGAGAACGGCGATGAGGTCGAGCCGGTCTAGGCGGCGGCGGACCAGGGCGGCGGAGACGACGCTCGCGGCAAGCACGATTAGCACCGCGATCGCATAAGTCGCGGGCACGACGACGAAAGGTAACCGGAAGAGCACGGTCTCGAACGCCCGGTCCATGATCCAAGCCAGGCCGGCTCCGAGAAGACAGCCGGTCGGCAAGGCAACCAAAATCAGCAATGCCACCTCGCCGAGCAAGATGTAGGAGATCTCCCAACGGGTGAAGCCGAGGACGCGCAG
>DATLAW010000301.1:0-11271 GCA_035527255.1 Thermohalobaculum sp.
TCGGGGACCCCGCTGGTGACGGTCGAAATTGACGAGCGCAACCACCGTTATCTGGCCGAGCTTGAGGCGCGACGGGCACTGCTCGACGAAAGCCTTGCCTCCATCGACAGCGAAGTGGCGAAACTCTCCTCGCTCGCCGAAGTCATGACGGCGCGAATTCGTAACTATCGCAGCCGGATGCTGGAACGCCTCGCCGCCGAGACGCGCGAAGCGGAGGCGGCGCTCGCCTCTGCGCAAGCCTCGCGCGACAACGCCGAGGCAACCTTCAAGCGCGCCGAGGCCCTGGTCAGCCGGGGTCACGCAACCGCCATGCGGGTCGAGGCTGATGCAGCCACGCGCGCCGAGGCCGTGGCCGAGGTTTCCCGCCTCAAGGCACGGCTCGACCGGGTCGGAATCGAGACTGCGGCGGTCGAGGCCGGTGTTTTCGTGCAGGAGGGTTGGAACGATGTGCCGTATAGCCAGCAAAGGATCGACGGCATCGACCTGAGTCTCGCCGATCTGGCAACTGAACGGCGACGCATTGCCGGCGAACATGCAGCGATTGACGGTCAGATAAATACCGAAATGCAGCTGATTGCCGAGCGCGAAACCTTCATCCCGATGGCACCCTCCGCAGGGGTTATCTGGAAGCAAAGTGGCGCGGCTGGCGAGACCGTCGTGCCAGGCGACGTGCTGGTGCAGATGGTCGATTGTGATGCCCGCTTCCTTGAGGTGACGCTGGCCGAGCGTCATTTCGGCAGTATTGTCCCGGGCGATCTCGCCTGGGTCAGGCTGAAGGGCGGCACCGCGGCCGTTGCGGCACCGGTCACCGGGGTTTTGGGGGCCGGAGCGAAGTTCGATCACCCGCGCCTGGCCGCCAGTGTTTCCGAGGCGAAGCCCGATCAACTCCGCGTCCTGATCTCGCTACGCGGCGCCGGGATCGACGGCGAGCCTGGAGCCTTTTGCAATGTGGGACGCACCGCTGAAGTGCGCTTTGAGCGACGCGATATGGGGGTCTTGCGCCGGATAGCGCGGGCGGCTGGGGCGCAACTGCTTTCGCTCTTCGCCAACGCCGATCCGGCTGCGGCGCTTGTCGGCCCGGTGGGTGCGCGTCACCCTGTCCGCTGAGGCCGCACCGCAATGGAAACTGTCGTCTTTGTCCCGCTGGCATTGGTGGCCATATTCGCCCTCGCTCACCCGGAAAGGCTGAAAGACTATCGGATCGCCCGATACGCCGTTGTCGGTGCCCTGGGAATCCTGTTCGTGCGCTACATCGCCTGGCAGGTGCCGGAAACCGTACTGCCCGCCGACCAACTCAACATTCAGAGCGCACTGGTCTGGATCCTGTTCGCCATCGAAATGCTCGCCTGGTTCGATGCCGCGGTCCTGTTCGCCACCCTGTGCCGGCGCAACAACCGGTCCGGCGAGGCGGACGTGCACGACGCACGTCTACGCAGCATGGCACCCGGGGACCTGCCGGAGATCGACGTTTTCATCACCACTTACAACGAGCCCTTCGAGGTGCTCGAGCGCACGATCACCGGCGCCGCCGCGGTCGACTGGCCGGCCGGGAAACTCAATCTCTGGGTTCTGGATGATGGCAAGCGCGAATGGCTGCGCGCCCACTGCGCCGAGCGCCGGATTGGCTATCTCACCCGACCCGACAACAGCCACGCCAAGGCCGGGAACATCAACGCCGCGATCCGGCGCACCGGGGCCGAGTTCTTCGCCATTTTCGACGCCGATTTTATCCCGCAACGCCACATATTCTATCGGATGATCGGGTTCTTTGCTAACCCGCGCATCGGCATCGTCCAGGCGCCGCACTATTTCTTCAACCACGACCCGATGCAGGCCAACCTTGCCCTGCGCCGCACCCTGCCCGGCGATCAGGCCTTGTTTTTCGACGAGATCATGCCGGGCCGCGACGGTTGGGACTGCGCATTCTGTTGCGGCTCGAACTCGATCACCCGGCGCTCGGCCATCGAGTTAATCGGCAACGCGATGCCGAACCACCCGCACTGGCTCGACTTCGCTGGATAGGAGCAACGCGATCATGTCCGGCCCGGCCGGGCTGAAAATCCACACCGTTCCTGCACAGTCCTAATTTGCGCGAACATGGCATCCCCTTTAAACACGAAGGGCAGATGCTATTGCGGACGCTTTTACATCGCGTTCAGGAAGATGGTGAATGCGGTCGATGGATTGGCAAATTCCAACTTATCTGTCCCGCCATCAAAAAATCGACAGGTCCAGCGGCCGCGAGTCGCCCAGCCACAGAACATGGCGGGTATGGTCGGCCAGATGATCGCCGCTCTCCGCATGGGCAAAGACGGTCAACTCGCCCCGATTCAACGCCAGCCACGGGATCACCCCGGCGAAGGCTTCGACCGGAACCGACAGCTGGCAGCTTCCCATCGGATGCGGGCCGACCGGGTTGTCGTGCATCCGGCCAACGGTGACGCCGAATCGTTCCGCCGCCGCCGCGCACAATGATTGCGCCGCCGATTTGGTCGCGGTGTCGAAATAGACATGGGCGTGCCAGCCGGTGATGCTGTCGGTGTCTTTCATGGTGTGCTCCTTTGCTTGCGCTCAGCGGTCTGAAGTCTCCCAGCGCGGGTTGATCCAGGGCTCGCGGTTCGAGCGCGGCAGCGGATCGCGCCCCAGGATGTGGTCCGACGCCTTCTCACCGACCATGATCGACGGCGCGTTGAGGTTGCCGTTCGGGATCCGCGGAAAGATTGAGCTGTCGGCGAGGCGCAACGCCTCGACCCCGATCACCCGGCATTGAGGGTCGACTACCGCCATCGGGTCGCTGGCAGCACCCATGCGGCAGCTGCAGCTGGGGTGGTAGGCGCTCTCGACATGCTCGCGGATGAAACCATCCAGCTCGTCGTCACTTTGCAGTGCGACGCCGGGCTGGATCTCCGCGCCGCGATAGGGATCGAAGGCGGCCTGGGCGAAGATCTCGCGGGTCACCCGGATGCAATGGCGAAAATCGGCCCAATCCTCCGCCTGGCTCATATAGTTGAACAGGATCGACGGTTTCTCCCTCGGGTCCGCCGAGCGCAGCGCCACCCGCCCGCGCGACGGCGAGCGCATCGGCCCGACATGGGCCTGATAGCCATGCCCCTCGGCCGCCACCTTACCGTCATAGCGGATCGCCATCGGCAGAAAATGGAATTGGATATCCGGGTATTCGACCCCCGGTTTCGAGCGGACGAAGGCGGCACTCTCGAATTGGTTCGAGGTGCCGAGACCGGTTTTGAAGAACAGCCACTGCGCCCCGATCATCGCCTTGCTGATCAGGTTCCAGTGTTTGAACAGCGTGATCGGCTGGGTGCAGGCCTGCTGGATATACAGCTCCGGATGGTCCTGCAGGTTCTGGCCGACACCAGGGCGGTCGGCGACCACCTCGATCCCATGTTCCGCCAGATGCGCCGCCGGGCCGATGCCCGACAACATCAGCAACTTCGGCGAGTTGATCGACGAGGCGGCGACAATGACTTCGCGCCGGGCCAGCACGGTCTCGATCGTGCCGCCGCGCTCGATCTCGACCCCGGTGGCGCGGCCGTCCTCGATGGTAATGCGCTGGGCAAAACAGCGGATCATGTCGCAGTTTGGCCGCTTCAGGGCGCGGCGAAGATAGGCGTTGGCGGTCGACCAGCGGCGGCCTTCCCAGACCGTTTGCTCCATCGGGCCAAAGCCCTCCTGCTTCTCGCCGTTATAATCGCCGGTCAATTCGAACCCGGCCTGATGTCCGGCCTCGACAAACGCATGATACAGCGGATTGCGGCGCGGCCCTCGGCTGACATGCAAAGGGCCGGACCTGCCACGCCAGTCCGGATCGCCGCCATGGCCGTCGTCATGCCAGGTTTCCATCCGGTCGAAATAGGGCGCGACATCGGCGTAGGACCAGCCATCGGCGCCCACCTCGGCCCAATGGTCGAAGTCGTGGGCGTGCCCACGCACATAGACCATTCCGTTGATCGAGGACGAGCCGCCAATCACCTTGCCCCGCGGGCAGGCCAGCCGCCGGCCACCCAGATGCGGTTCGGGATCAGTGGAGTAGCCCCAATCGTAGTGCCCCATGTTCATCGGGTAGCTCAGCGCCGCTGGCATCTGAATGAACGGGCCGATATCGGTTCCGCCAAACTCCAACACCAAGACCGAATGCTTGCCGTCCTCGGACAAGCGATCAGCCATGGCGGAGCCGGCGGAACCGGAGCCAATGATGACGAAATCAGCTTCCACTGTGCGGCGCCTTGCCGAAGCAGGGCGTCATTTTACCCGCAGGCTCTCGTAGGACACCATGGCATGCTCCTGGTATGCCGGGCGCTCCTGCAACCGGGCGTAATAGGCGTCGAGGTTCGGCGTCATCGCACGGTCGAAATCCAGCGTGTAGTAGCGGTACAGCGCATGACCGAGCATGATGTCGGCGAAGCACAGATTGTCGCCATTGATGAATGGCCTGTCGCCCAGCCGGTTGTCGATCATCGGTGTCAGCGCCTTAAGTTTGCCAGCACCCTCAGCGATCTCCGCCACGCTGCGCTGGGCCTCGGATGTGCGGACAAGCTGCCAGAACACGTTATAGATCAACGGCGGGCAGAAACTGGTCTTGACCCATTCCGCCCACATGTCGAGCCGGGCGCGTTCGGCCGGATCGGCGGGCCAGAAGCCCTCGTCGCCGTAGCGCGCGCCCAGATAGCGCAGGATCGCCGGACTTTCCCACATCACCAGCTCGCCGTCGCGAATGGTCGGCACCACCCCGTTGGGGTTCATTGCCCGGTACTCCGGGTCGTCATTGCCGCCAAAAGCCCCGCCCCAATCGATGCGCTCATGCTCCAACCCAAGCTCGGCCACTGCCCACATCACAACTTGCACATTCGAAGAAGTGTTGCGGCCCCAGATGGTGATCATCGTCATTCTCCCCTCGGAAAGCGCTGGCTCTCTTCCAGCGTGTTAAGGTCCATATGGTTGCGCATGTAGCGCTCGGACGCCCTTTGTAACGGCTGAAAATCCCATGGATAGTAGGCGCCGTTGCGCAATGCCTCGTAGACCACCCAGCGACGGGCCTGGCTCTGGCGCACCTCGGCGTCGAACGCTTCGAGGTCCCATCTGTCGCTGGCCTGATCGCGCAATGTCTCCAGCGTTTCGCGGTAGTCCCCATCGCTCGCCAGATTGCGCAACTCGCGCGGGTCGGCGCCGAGATCGAACAACTGTTCGGGATCGAGCAGGCAGCGATTGTATTTCCACTTGCCATAGCGCAACGACACCATCGGCGCGTTAGACCCCTCGGCGGCGTACTCGATGGCGACCGGGGTAGTGCGGGCACCGCCGTTGGCCAACGCGAGCAGGCTTTCACCGTCGGTCCAGGGCATGATTTCGTCCATCGAGACCCCGGCCAGATCGGCCAATGTCGGGGCCACATCGACGGTCGAGACCGGCGTGTCGACGCGGCGCGGCGCCAACCCCGGTGCGGCGATCATCAGCGGCACCCGGGACGATCCCTCGAAGAAGCTCATCTTGAACCACAGCCCACGCTCGCCCAGCATGTCGCCGTGGTCCGAGACGAACAGCACGATGGTGTTCTCGGCCATTCGGCAGCGGGTCAGCACGTCGATAATCGAGCCAATTTTCTCGTCCAGATACGAGATATTGGCGAAATAGGCCCGGCGCGAACGCCGGATATTTTCCGCCGTGATGTCGAAATTCGGATAGTCGCAGGCCGTCATTAGCCGTTTTGAATGCGCATCCTGCTTGTCGAACGCAATCGCATCAACGTCCGGCTCGAGGTGCTCGCAATCTTCATACAGATCCCAGAATTTCTTGCGGGCCACATATGGATCATGCGGATGGGTGAAGCTGACCGTCAGACACCAGGGGCGGTCACCCTTCTTGCGCGCCAGATCGTACAGCTTCTGTTCGGCGTGGTGTGCGACCTCGTCGTCGTATTCCATCTGGTTGGTGATCTCGGCGACCCCTGCCCCGGTCACCGACCCCAGGTTGTGATACCACCAGTCGATCCGCTCGCCGGGTTTGCGATAGTCAGGTGTCCAACCAAAATCGGCCGGGTAAATGTCGGTCGTGAAGCGCTCCTCGAAGCCGTGCAACTGGTCTGGCCCGACGAAATGCATCTTGCCGCTGAGGCCGGTGTAGTAACCCGCGCGGCGCAGATGGTGGGCATAGGTCGGGATATCGGAGGCGAACTCAGCGGCGTTGTCATAGACCCGGGTGCGCCGTGGCAACTGGCCCGACATAAAGCTCGCCCGCCCCGGTGCGCACAGGGGCGAGGCAGTGTAGGTGTTGGCGAACCTGACCGAGCGCGCTGCCAGCGCCTTCAGATGCGGCGCATGCAGCCATTCCGCCGGGCCATCCGGGAACAACGTACCGTTGAGCTGATCGACCATCAGGATCAGAATGTTTGGGCGGGTCATCGGTGGCTATCCAGAATGGTCAGCTCGGTATCGACATAGTGCTCGACCAGGGCAATGGCACTGGCCGGATCGGGCGGACCGTCCTTCAGTGCCCGCCGGATGTAGAGCCCGTCGATCAACGCCGCAATCCCTTCGGCTATGCGCAGGGCGTCACGGCGTGGGGTGATCCGCGTCAGCGCATCGACCAGATTGGAATTCAGGCGGTGCGCATAAACGCCCAGCAATCGCCGCGCCTGCGCGTTGCTTTGCGCCAATACATAGAATGCCAGCCACGCGGCGACAATCGCCGGCTCAAACTGGTCGACGCGAAAGCTTTGCTTGATGACGCCGGTGATCCGCTCACGCGGCCCGCCCGAGGTCCGGAGCACCGCACTGACGCCACCGCCATAGTCGTTGAGCAAGGATCGCATGGCAGCCAGGAAAAGCTGATCCTTGCCGCCAAAATAGTGATGCGCCAACGCTGGCGACACCCCTGCCGATTTGGCGATCTGGCTCATCGTGACGTCGAGATTCCCCCGCGCCCCGATCACCTCGATCGCCGCCTCGATCAGCGCCTTTCGGCGGATAGGTTCCATGCCGACTCGGGGCATCCTCGGGTCTCCGTTCTCGCGGCAGGTTATTTTTGATTGATTAATCAATCAATAAAAATTTGTGTGGCCTGCACGCTTGGGTTATTCATACTTCAACAAAAAAACGAATCGAAACACCGGGAGGATATGCTTATGTCGAAACTGAAAGTCTCCATAGCCGCGCTGGCGATTACCGCGATCACGGGCGGCTCGGCCTTCGCCGCCTGCGAAAAAGTGACGTTCTCGGATGTCGGCTGGACCGACATCACCGCCACCACCGCAGCGACCAGCATCGTACTGGAAGCCTTGGGTTATCAGATCGACATCAAGGTGCTATCTGTACCGGTGACCTATATCTCGCTTGAACAGGGCGATGTGGATGTGTTCCTGGGCAACTGGATGCCAACGATGGAAGGCGACATTGCTAAATACCGCGAGGCTGGAACCGTTGACACGGTGCGCGCCAACCTCAACGGCACCGCCTATACGCTGGCCACAAACGCCGCCGGGGCAGCACTCGGCATCAAGACATTCGCTGATATCGCTGGCCACGCCGACGCGCTGGATGGCAAGATCTACGGCATCGAAGCGGGCAATGACGGCAACCGCATCGTGATGGACTTGATCGCTGCCGACACCTTTGGCCTCAGCGCTGTGAAAATGATCGAAAGCTCCGAGCAGGGCATGCTGGCTCAGGTTGATCGAGCCAGCCGCAAGGACGAGCCGGTGATTTTCCTGGGCTGGGCACCACACCCAATGAACTCCAATTTCGAGGTCACCTATCTGACGGGCGGCGAAGAATGGTTCGGAGCCGAGGGCGACGTCTACACCAACACCCGCGCCGGATATGTCGCTGAATGCCCCAATGTGGGCGCGTTCCTCAACAACCTGTCGTTCACCTTGGCGATGGAAAACGCTATCATGGGCGCGATCCTTGATGACGGCGAAGACGCAAACGACGCCGCAAAAGCTTGGCTGAAGGCCAACCCGGGCACGCTTGGCCCTTGGCTTGAAGGTGTCACCACGAAGGACGGCGGTGACGCAATGGCTGCTGTTTCAGCAGCACTCGGCCTCTGACGAGAAACCAAAAGGCCCCGGTAGTCGCCGGGGCCTTTTGGCGTGTGGGCAGAAGCTTGGGTGGCACAAATGAACTGGCTGACAGATACCAAAATCCCGGTAGGGAAATCCGCAAAAGCCGGTTTTGAGTGGCTGCGCGACAACGCGGAATGGTTTTTTGAAAGATTTGAGAACGCGCTCACCTGGCTGATCGAAGCCACATTGGTTGCCCTGAACTACCCCAATCCCCTGATCATCGTCGCCCTGTTTGTCGCCCTGACATGGGCCATCCAGAGAAATTGGAAACCCTGCCTGCTGATCTTCGTCGGCTTCCTGTTCATCCTCAACCAGGGCTATTGGGAGGAAACCATGGAGAGTCTGACGCTGGTTGCGTTTGCCTGCCTGACCTGCATGGCCATCGGCGTTCCGGTCGGCATCGCTGCAGCGCACCGGCCCCGGCTCTACAGCGCCATCAGCCCGGTGCTCGACCTAATGCAGACCCTACCGACTTTTGTTTATCTGATCCCAATGATCGTGTTCTTTGGCATCGGCATGGTGCCCGGTCTGGTGGCCACGGTAATATTCGTAATCCCAGCGCCGATCCGCCTGACCTATCTTGGGGTACACGCTACTCCCAAGGCGTTGCTGGAGGCCGCCCAGGCGTTTGGCGCCACCCCGCGCCAGACACTGTGGAAAGTCGAGTTGCCCTACGCGTTGCCCCAGATCATGGCCGGTCTGAACCAAACCATCATGCTGTCACTGTCGATGGTGGTGATCGCCGCCCTGGTGGGGGCCGACGGGCTTGGCGTCCCGGTGGTACGCGCGCTCAGCCAGGTGAACGCTGCGCTGGGGTTCGAGAGCGGGCTGGTAATCGTTGTGGTCGCCATTATGCTCGACCGGATGTTACGGGTGGAGCGTAGATTATGACCACCCCAGTCACTGGACCAATCGTCCGCTTCAACAAGGTCGACATCGTCTTCGGTGACAACCCCAAGCGTGCCCTGCCGATGATGGACGAGGGCAAAAACCGCACCGAGATCAAGGAGGAAACCGGCCAGGTCCTCGGCGTCTCGAACTGCTCTCTCGATGTCGACGAGGGCGAGATCCTGGTCTTGATGGGGCTGTCCGGTTCCGGAAAATCCACCCTGCTGCGCGCGGTCAACGGCCTCAACCCGGTAATCCGGGGCGAATGCCTGGTGCGCTGTGGCGACCAGTGGCTGAACCCGGAAACCTGCTCGGCCACCGACCTGCGTTTTCTGCGCGGACAGAACGTCGCCATGGTCTTCCAGCAGTTCGCCCTGCTGCCGTGGCGCACCGTGGCCGAGAATGTCGGGCTCGGGCTCGAATTGGCCGGAATGAATCCGACTGAGCGAGCGGCCAAGGTCAAGACCCAGCTCGACCTCGTCGGGCTTGGCGACTGGGCCGACCGCAAGGTGGGCGAGCTGTCCGGCGGCATGCAACAGCGCGTCGGCCTCGCCCGCGCCTTTGCCACCGACGCGCCGATCCTGCTGATGGACGAGCCGTTCTCGGCCCTCGACCCGCTGATCCGGGCGCGGTTGCAGGACGAGCTGCTCGACTTCCAGAAGCGCCTGAAACGCACGATCATCTTCGTCAGCCACGATCTCGACGAAGCGGTGAAGCTTGGCCGCCGGATCGCCATCATGGAGGGCGGGCGGATCATCCAGATCGGCACGGCGCAGGAGATCATCCTGCACCCGGCCGACGACTATGTCGCTGATTTCGTTGCCCATATGAACCCGATGGGTGTGCTGCGCGCGTCCGAGGTGATGCAACCCGGCGCGGCCCCGGCCGGCGCCGCCAGTGCGGCACCCGACACTCCCTTGAAGCAAATCATGCAAATGCGCCTTGATACCGGCATGGCAGTTGCGATCGGCGGCGACCATGTCGTCAGCGACGACGCCATTCTCCGCGCACTTTTAGGCCGCTGATCCGCCCCCCGGGGCGCCCCTCCAGGCGCCCCTCTGTGAGGAATTCCAAAAACCACCGCGTATGGCTGTGGACAGGGGTTAAACATTACCGCTACCATCCCCGCTCTGACCGCGGCCGTTTAAGGGGATTCCCATGCAGATGCAGGGCGAGCGCAGCATTGACGCCAGCCGATCTGATGTCTGGGCAGCACTCAACGACGCCGAAGTTCTGAAGGCCTGCATCCCCGGCTGCGAGACGCTGGAAAAAACATCCCCCACCACCTTTGAAGCGACCGTGATGCAGAAGGTCGGCCCGGTAAAGGCCCGCTTCAAGGGCTCGGTCGAGCTATCCGATATCGTCGAGACCGAGGGCTACACCATCACCGGCGAGGGCAAGGGCGGCGCTGCGGGCTTCGCCAAGGGCGGCGCCACCGTGCGTCTTACCGATGAAGGATCTGGCACTCTCCTGACCTACCAGGCCGAGGCCAAGGTTGGCGGCAAGCTGGCCCAGCTCGGCAGCCGGTTGATCGACGGGTTCGCCCGCAAGATGGCGGACGACTTTTTCACCCGCTTCCAACAGGCGGTCGAGGGTCCGGCATCCGATTCGGATGAGGAAACAGAAACCAGCGGCGACGCACCAGACGAAAAGAAAAAGGGCTGGTTCAGGCGCATGATTGGCTGAACCGGCAAGATCGAAATTAAACAAGGGAGGAGACATCGATGCCAACGATTAGCATGACGGTGAACGGAAAGTCGGTATCCGGCAAGGTCGAGGGGCGCACCCTCCTGGTGCAGTTCCTGCGTGAGGACCTGGGTTTGACCGGAACACATGTGGGCTGTGACACCTCGCAATGCGGTGCCTGTGTGGTCCATGTGAACGGCGTGAGCGTAAAGTCCTGCACCATTCTGGCCGCCTCGGCGGACGGCGCCAATATCGCCACCATCGAAGGCATGGCCAACGCCGATGGGAGCTTGGGAGTGATACAGCAGGCGTTCCAGGACAATCACGGCCTGCAATGCGGATTCTGCACCCCCGGCATGGTGATGTCGGCGGCGGATCTGTTGCAGAAGAACGCCAACCCGTCCGAGCACGAGATCCGCGAGTGGCTGGAGGGCAATATTTGCCGCTGCACCGGCTACCACAACATCGTCAAGTCGATTCAGGCCGCCGCCGCGACGCTGAGCGCCTGAAATATAAGGGGAGGATGACATGCCTAAGGACCAAGGGATCGGCGCCAGTTCGAAACGCCGCGAAGACGTCCGCTTTCTGACCGGCAACGGCCAGTACACCGACGATATCAA
>DATLAW010000302.1:0-11343 GCA_035527255.1 Thermohalobaculum sp.
ATGGCGCCGAGGTCATGGCCGAGATCCGGGCCCGATTTGGCGACGAGCCCACCTATATAATGGCCGAACCTGGCCGTGGCCTGGTCGCCGAAGCCGGGGTGATCGCCGCGGAGGTACTGCTGGTCAGTCGAAAGCGCGCAACAGACATCGCCCGATGGGTTTATCTGGATATCGGACGGTTCTCTGGGCTGGCCGAGACCGAGGGCGAGGCGATCCGCTATCAATTCGAAACCACCGCCGATGGCGACGACGCCGGCCGCTGTGAAACCGGGCCGTGCATCCTGGCGGGGCCAAGCTGCGATTCAGCTGATGTGTTGTATGAGAAGCGCCCGGTCCAATTGCCGCTTGCGCTGAAGGCCGGCGATCGGGTGCGTATTCTCGCCTGCGGCGCCTATACCACTACCTATGCCAGCATCGGCTTCAATGGCTTCCCGCCACTGGATGTGATCTGCATCTGACCGGGCGCTGGGTCGTGCGCTCCTGGTGCCGGGGCTAACGCGCAGAATTGCTGGCGCTGGTCCAGGGGCGAATCACTGAATTGTGCTCAAGGGAATCGGTACAACCTAGAAGAGAACCGGAACGGTCCAGAAATATGCACGCATAGCGTGTATGATCGTCATAATAGTTCAAATATTGATCCATTTTTCAATCGGTAGTTGAATAAAACCATACGGCTACAACCGGATAACGCATTGATTTATCACTAGTACCTGTGAAAAGTAGCTTTTTACCACTACTCAACCGCACTAGACTCCGACACCAAAATGAGTAATGCTTAATTCAAGGGTCGATGTCGACCATGTGTGAGTATGTGTGATGAATTCGTGTTGCTACTATAACCTTCTTAGGAACCGAACTGGAGCGCTGTCTCCCGTCACTATTGTTCCGTTCGCCAGCATCACTCTGACAACCGCCACCGCGCCCGATCTAGTCCGGCAGAAGTCCGAACGCGCCAACCCTCGGGAAGCGCTCAATCCGGATTTACTTGCCACCGCCGTCTTGTCGCAGAGGGTGAAAGCCGAGCCAGTCGTAAGCAAGCCAGTCGTAAGATCGTAACCCCAAAATATCTGTATCGTAGCGTTCAAACTATGGAGCCCCAAATGTCTGATGTTATGCAATTCGCTCAAAATTATCGCGACCAACTGAAAGCCGAGATTGTCAAGGTAGATGAGTTCTTCAGATTCGCCGAGACATTGATGAACGAGAGCAACTCTGAGCGCCGCTCGATCTCGATCCTGTCAGATGCGACCAGCCATTCAATGTCCTCCGGGCAACCGGTTGAAATGCTGTCACGCTCCTCAGTCAACGGAAACGCAGCCACGCCGAGCAAGGCCAATTCGTCCCTCAGGACAATCGGTGCGGTGTCACTGTTCCGAGGTACTTTCGGCGCCAACTAGCGCGACGGCAACGCGAGCGCCCCGCCCGAAAGGCTGAGCTATCGATCGGAGCATTCTCGCATAGATGTAGCTGGAGCGCGGGGCGTGCCATAAACTCTGCGTATGGCGTCTGGTCAATCCGCCGACGCGCAGACCATGAGGGCTGTGCTGGCGATCCGACACGCGCCAAACATAGCCAATTGGCGGAAGGGTGCGCCTCGGCCGCAAATTGTTGCGGGCCACAAATTGTTGCGGATTGACACTGCGACTCCCGTCTCGATAGGATTCCTAAATCAAGGAGACCATATCGAGCGCGGGAAACATGCACAAAGAACAATCCGGAGTCGCAACGCAGAGAGTCGCGTTTTTCATTGGTTTATTTATTATCGCTGCGTCTATTCTTAGCGCCCAGATTCTACAAACCCGCATCCTCTCAGTGATGTCGTATTATTTTTTGGCGTTCTTCACGATCAGCATGGCGATGTTCGGAATGACCGCCGGGGCGCTGATCCTGTATTTTCTGGACCGGCATTTCCCGCGCGAACGTTTCTACGAGCGGTTATCGCTTCTCTCGGGCATCTATGCGCTGGCCCTGATCCTGAGTTGGATCATGCTGATCACCACGGCGGCGAATTTTGAGCCGGAATTGCCATTCCTGACCATAGTCGTTTTGTTAAAACTGATTATCGCACTGATTCCTCCCTATATCGTCGGCGGGCTGATCGTGTCGTTGGCATTGACCCGCAGCCCGTTTCCGGTCGGCACGACCTATGCCGTTGATCTGATCGGCGCGGCGTCGGGATGTTTTCTCGTTCTCGGGTTGATGGGGGTCTATGATGGAGTGAGTGCACTCTTGGCGATCGCCGCCCTGGGCACCGTCGGCGCATTTTTCTTCAAGATCGCGGACGTCACCGAGACACTGCGGCGAAGCCCGGGCGCGCGCATCTCGGTCGCTGTATATGTCTGGCCGATTGTGCTGACCGCCGCGGTTCTGTTTGCCGCCGATCTAAATGCCTCTCTCTATCCATACGGGGTGCGCATCACGACCGTAAAAGGTCAGATTCAGCGTTTGCAAGCAATCGACGGTATCTTCTGGAACTCGTTTTCACGGATCGATATCGGTGCGGCCAAGGATAGCATACCCTCCGTCTCGGGCCCTTCCCCGCGATTCCACAACGAGTGGACGACGCTGATCAACCAACGCCACCTGCAGATCGACGGCGATGCCAGCACGGCACTTTACCGTTTCGAAGGCAGCCGCGACGAGCTTGCCTTCCTGAGATTCGACGTAACGACACTGGCCTACAGCATCCGGAATGCGGGCAAGGCGGCGGTGATCGGCATTGGTGGAGGGCGCGATGCCCTGTCAGCCTATCACTTCGGTTTCGACGATATCACCGGCATCGATATCAACCCGATCTTCATCGACAATCTGGAACGGCGCTATGCTGACTATAACCGGGTCGCCGCGCTGCCTGGGGTGAAGCTTCATGTGGACGAAGCGCGGAGCTGGTTCACCCGGACGCCGGAGCGTTTCGACCTGATCCAGATGAGCCTGATCGATACCTGGGCGGCAACCGGCGAAGGCGCCTACTCGCTGACCGAGAATGGCCTCTACACCATCGAGGCCTGGAAGGTTTTTCTCGGCAGGTTGACGGATACCGGGGTCTACACGGTTTCGCGATGGTACGCGCCGGAGAATCCGGGCGAGACGGGGCGGCTGATCTCGCTGGCAAAGGCAGCGCTTTTCAGCCTGGGGGTCGAGAATCCGAACCAGCATCTCTATCTGGCCGCATCCGCGTCTCTGGCGACCCTGGTGGTGTCGCGCGCGCCACTAACGAACGCCGAGATAGCAGGGCTGACGGAAACCAGTCGTGAGATGCAGTATCGGCCGCTGCTGGTGCCCGGTGTTGCGTCCGAGAACCCCGTTATCCGGCGGATTCAGGACGCCGGGTCAATTGATGCATTGTTCGATTTGTCGGACGCCGATGTTCTGGACTACAGCCCGCCAACCGACAGTCGGCCGTTTTTTTTCAACCAGCTCCGGCTTTCCGATCTGCCAAACTATCTGCGGGGCGAGTATCAATTCTCGACCGGGGTCGCCAGAGGGAATCTCATCTCGACCTTGGTGCTGGCGATCATCATCGTGGTGTCCTTCGTGGTGGTCATGGCGACAATTGTGGTGCCCACCCTGCCGGTGCTGGCGACGGTTCCGGCTGGGCTGGCACTGCTCGGCAGCGGCTATTTCTTCCTGATCGGCACGGGCTTCATGTTTGTCGAGATTGGGCTGATGCAACGGCTGTCGATTTTCTTGGGCCATCCGGTTTATGGCTTGGCGATCGCGCTGGCAGGGATCATCCTCTCAACCGGTCTGGGCAGCGCACTGTCGGAGCGGGTGGTCCTGTCGACCGGCTCCCGGCTGGCAGTCTGGAGCGTTGTGACCGCCGGATATATCGGCGCCCTTCCGTTCGTGTTTCCGACACTGGTCGACGCACTGGCTGGCACCGACCTCTATGTCCGCGGGGCGGTTTCGCTGTTAGTGATCCTGCCAGCCGGGTTGGCGATGGGCTTCGGCTTTCCCACAGGAATGCGCTTGGCTTCGGCCATTGACGTCCGCCCAACGCCGTGGTTCTGGGCCGTCAACGGGGCCGCGGGCGTATTCGCCTCAGGCCTCAGCGTCGGGATCGGTACCTTCGTTTCGGTCGATGCGACACTGTGGTCAGGCGCCGCCGCCTATCTGCTGTTGTTGCCGGTCGCGGTGAGCATGGGCGCAATCCAGTCCGGGAGGGTGCATGCCGAAGCGGTAGCCTGACTCGCAAAAAAGGGCACGCCAACGGCTGGCCCAGGTGCGAATTCCGCAGCCCGCAGGTTGAGCGAAGCGTTGCTCATCAATCAATCCGTCGCCCCGCCCAACGCCGCCCGAACCCGGTTCTGGAACCACGCCACGCCCTGCTCGTGGCGCGGGCTGAGCGGGCCGGGTGCATAGCCGCCGGAGGCGTAGTTTTTCTGAGTTTCGACACAGATCTCGAAGTCTTCCTCGAGCACGGCGATGTTGCGGGCAATGGTGTCTTCCCGGGCCGGGCGCGCTGCCTCGGAGGTGTCGGCGAAGTAGAAGTGGTAGATCAGCTCGGTCCGGTCCGGCCCCAGCGGATTGATCCGCGAGGCGTTCATGCCACCATCGAAAAGCGACAGGGTCCAGTTCGGCCACATCCACAGCCATTTGCCGCGATAGAACAGCCCCTCACGCGGTGGTGCTGTCATGCGCACCAGATTGTCGTGAGCGGTGGTCTCGAAATGCTCGAAGTCGATGGCCTGGAAGAACGCCGGGTGGATGCCGGGGATGTGGTAGCCCTCGACGAAATTGTCGGTGTAGGTCTTCCAGTTGGCATCGAATACCAGGCGCCGCTCGGCGACCATATGGAAGGTCTCGATCGGCTCGCCCGCGAGTTGGGGGATGGTGGCGCCAAGTTGCGCCGCCAGCGGCTCGATGGGATTTATGGCGACGAACACCAGGCCGCGCCAGGTCTCGACGCTGATCGGCGTCAATGGCCAGTCGGTCATATCGAACCCCGGCTCCTTGCCGAACCACGGCGTGCGAAGTAAGCTGCCGTCGAGGCCGTAGACCCAGTTGTGGTACGGGCAGCGGATCATGGCACACTCGCCCTCGCCCTCGTCCAACAGACGGGCGCCACGGTGACGGCAGACATTGCGGAAGGCACGGAGCACGCCGTCGCCGCCGCGGATCGCAAAGACTTTGGCCCCGGCCATCTCGGTGGCGAGGTAGGCGCCGGGTGCGTCAAGGCGCGCTGCCGGGCCGAGCATCTGCCAATGCGACCAGAAGATTTCCTCGCACTCACGGGCATAAGTGGCGGGGTCTGTGTATAGGTCGGGATCTAGGTTGCGCATGGCGGCGGCTCCGGTCGGGACTGCAAAGCTGGCATGACGATAAGCGCAGGGTTGGACGTCAGGCAATCGATAGTGGAGTGGCGGGTCTGATCGACTGTGAATTCTCTCGCCACCGGATGCCGACCCGACTTGCCTTTCGATGCGTCGCCGGGCATGGTCCGCCACCATGACCCAACAGCTACCCTACTCTGCCATCAAGGAATGCTTCCGCCGCTTGGGCGAGATCCAGCCTGAGCCGAAGGGCGAGCTGGATCATGTGAACGCCTATACCCTGTTGGTCGCCGTGGCGCTGAGCGCCCAGGCCACCGACAAGGGCGTCAATAAGGCAACGCGGGCACTGTTCGAGGTTGCCGACACGCCGGCCAAGATGCTGGCGCTGGGCGAGGACGCCGTGATCGAGCACATTCGCACCATCGGCCTGTTTCGCAACAAGGCGAAGAACGTGATGCGGCTGTCGCAAATCCTGATCGACGATTTTGGCGGCGAGGTGCCCTCTAGCCGGGCGGCATTGGCGTCACTGCCGGGGGTCGGGCGCAAAACCGCCAATGTGGTCCTCAACATGTGGTGGCGCCATCCCGCGCAAGCCGTCGACACCCACATATTCCGGGTTGGCAACCGCACTGGTATTGCACCCGGCAAGGACGTGGTCGCGGTCGAGCGCGCCATCGAGGACAATGTGCCTGCCGAATTCGCGCTGCACGCCCATCACTGGATGATCCTGCATGGACGCTATACCTGCGTTGCCCGAAAACCGAAATGCGACGATTGCCCGATCAGCGACATCTGTTTGTATGAGGAAGAGACTGCATGAATGACCGTTACGACGTGGTTGGCATCGGCAATGCCCTTGTCGATGTTCTGGCCCGGGTCGAGGACGAGTTCCTGGCCGAGAACGGCATCGAAAAGGGCATCATGACCCTGATCGATACCGCCCGCGCCACCGAATTATATGGCCGGATGGGACCGGCGATTGAAATCTCCGGTGGCTCCGGCGCCAACACCATTGCCGGGTTGGCGATGCTGGGCAGCCGGGCGGCTTATGTGGGCAAGGTCAAGGACGACCAGCTCGGCGCGATCTTCGCCCATGACATCCGCGCATTGGGAGCTACATTCGAGACGCCGATGGCCACCGGTGACCACGACTTCGATACTGGGCGCTGCATGGTGCTGGTCTCGCCCGATGGCGAGCGGTCGATGAACACCTATCTTGGCGTCTCTGAGCATCTGTCGCCATCGGATATCGACGAGAGCATGATGGAGCGGGCTGACTGGCTGTACCTCGAGGGCTACCGCTTCGACGGGCCTGACAGCGTTGGCGCCTTCGCGCGGGCCGTCGCTGCCTGCAAGCGAGGCGGTGGGCGGGCTTCGGTGACGCTCAGCGACCCGTTTTGTGTCGACCGGCACCGGGATGCCTTCCGGCGCATGATCCGCGACGATCTGGACCTGTTGTTTGCCAACGAGCACGAGGTGATGTCGCTGTATCAAACGAGTTCGCTGGAGGCGGCGCTTGACGCCTGCGCGAAGGATGTGCGCCTCGCCGCGGTTACCGTCGGGCCGAAGGGGGCCTGGGTGATCGAGGACGGCAAACGGGCGCTGGTGCCGACCCCTCCGGTGCAGGTCGTGGATGCGACCGGGGCGGGCGATCTGTTCGCCGCCGGGTTCCTGCACGGGCTGGCGCGGGGCCGCGCGCCGAAAATTTGTGCCCGGATGGGCTGCGTGGCAGCGGCCGAGATCATCAGCCACATCGGCGCCCGGCCGGAGGTGGATTTGAAGGCGCTGATGGCTAAAAATGGGATGTGAGAGCAGCGCCCAACGAACGTTTCCCTCGCTTTGAGATGCCGGTGTCGTGATATTGTCTGTGCTCGATACAACCAAGTTGATCAATTCGAAGGGCCTTCAAATTGGAAGCACTCGTCTTAATTGTCGCCGAAATATTATCTCTGGCCCTAGGCGGGTTGGCCGCGATCATCCCTGCTCTGGCGATGGCGGCTGTAGATCTGATCGTGGTTCTTCTCGAACTCCTGTTCGGGATTACATTTTCGTCGAGACGGTTATTGCGCCGTGGCGAGCAGCCCGAGAGCAACGCCGATCATGGCGTATCAACGCAAGCAGCCAAACAAACTGGAAGCCGCCGACGGCATTGGCTGCTGGCCCCGCTCGCGGCCCTGGCGGCGATTTCGGTGGTCGTCAATTTCGTCTTCTTCGAGGTTACGACACGCTGGGCGGTGGAAAGATTTGCCAGCAAGGCAGGATTCGCGGTCAATTTTGAACAGGTCGAGGGCAATATTTATTCCGGCCGTTTCAATTTTCAGAACCTGACAGTACTGCGCGAGCCGTCGGAGCGAACCGGGTTCGATCTGCAGATCGCACGAGCGGCGTTCGATGTTGATCTATGGAGCCTGATCTATGGGCCGATCAGCCTCGAAAGCCTCGATTTCGCATCGGTGCGCGGGCAGATCACAAAACCGGCGAAATCGACTGGTTCCGAAGATGGCCCTGACAAAATTAAACCAAAGCGGCGCTTCGTGGTTGAGAGGATGCAAATTCAGGATACCCGCGTGAAAATCCGTGGCGCGGACGGCACGAACGCCGAGGTAGCAATCGTAACTGCCCTAAGCCAACCATTCCGGAGCGATCTGGCGGTCTTCGATTTCTTCTTCCGCTCGACCGTGGACGCGCACGTCGATGGGCACCCGGTCAATATCACAACCGAAGCTGTCGGGACCGGGCGGCGCACCAATTGGGATATCAAGGAATTACCGGTTTCGAGCGTCGCTGGTCTGGTCCCGAGAGCGCCGATCGATTGGTTCGACGGCGGCTCGATCTCAGCCGAGGTCAGCGACGAATGGGCATTGGGCGGCGAGGATACTAAAATCGAGACGGACTGGCGCGTCACCATGCGCGGTGTGAATGTGAAAGTTCCGTCGGATGCCGGGGCGGTGGAAAGGCTCACCGCCGCGGCCCTGGCAAAGGTCGTCAACGGGCGGGCTGATGACGTGACATTTGATTTCACCATCGTACTTGACGAGGAAGATTTCAGGAACTCGGCTTCCCTCGACGCCGCCGATTTCTGGAAGACCCTGGTGAACAGCGTGGCGAAATCCATCGCCGCGCGCAACAGTCGGGAAGCTGGCGAGGTTGACGATGAAGATAGCGGCACGAAGTCGCTTCTGAAAAAGCTGCTCGGTAGGAAAGCGAAAGAAGAGCCGTGAATCCGCGGGCCAGGGTTGCAACAGCGGCACCGAGGGTACAGCCAGGGCCATTACATCATCGATCCAGAAGACGAGAACTTGGCCGAGGAATGCGTGCGTTTCTTTCACCGCCACTATGCCGACGACATCGGAGAAGCGCTGGCGCGATAGATGCGCGGGAACGGCGCCGCCGCTGACCCCCTGCAGCATCGCCAGGCTCTCGGCCCAGGCTTCAACCGTCTCCGACACCTCGCCCGCCCCATGCACCGCCGAGACCAGCCCGCCGGGCCAGC
This sequence comes from Thermohalobaculum sp., assembly GCA_035527255.1. Lineage (GTDB taxonomy): Bacteria > Pseudomonadota > Alphaproteobacteria > Rhodobacterales > Rhodobacteraceae > Thermohalobaculum. Next base: position 8,767 of record DATLAW010000302.1, read on the forward strand.
CGGACAGATCGACGCCGTTCACCAGCATGGCGAGCCGCAGCAAGCGGACGGTTTCGGCCGGTTTCTGCTTGAGGTCGTCTGGCGCTTGCGTGGCTGCGTCAAACCGCTCCGGGTCGATTGTCTTGCCCGCCGGGCTCATGAAAACATGAAATGCAGTACTGCGCCCATAAACCGCCCATGGCACCCCTGCCCCGGCCAGCGCAGCGTTCAGCCCGGCTCGCAATGCCACCGCTGTTGCCTCCGCCTGGATGCAGGCATCGGACCCGGCGATGATCCGGAGCGTGGCGATGCCCGCAGCTGCCGACAGTGGGTTCGCGTTGAAGGTTCCGGGGTGGTAGACTTTCTCGGTCCCGGCGCGCCGGGTGGCATCGAAGTCGAGCTGCTCAAGGATGTCGGTCCGCCCGGCCACCGCACCGCCTGGCAGCCCGCCAGCGACGATCTTGGCCATCGATGTCAGGTCCGGCGGCACCGCCGGGCGACACCCGGAAGCCGGTGATCACCTCGTCGAAGATCAGAATTATCCCGGCCCGCGCGGTTTCCTCGCGCAGGGCCTCAAGGAACTGGGTGCCAACCGGCAGCATGCCGGTCGCGGCGCCCAACGGCTCGAGAATTGCGGCGGCGATATCGGGGTTGGCGGCGATCGCCGCGCGCAGGCCTGGGATGTTGCCTCCCTCGACCAGCACCGTGTTGGCGGCGACGCCTGCAGGCACGCCGCGCACTGGGGTGCCGTCGAAATGCGAGGCGTAGCCGGTGGTCATGTCGTCCTGCCAGCCATGGTAGTGGCCCTTGAAGCGCAGCACCTTGCGCCGCCCGGTGACGGCCCGTGCAAGCCGCAGGCACATCGAGGTCGCCTCGGTACCGGAGGCGACGAAACGGACCTTTTGGGCCGAGGGAACCATGTCGATCACCTGCTGCGCCCAGGCGATCTCGTCGGCGTGGTTGGCGGCGAAATGGGTGCCTCGCGCCAGCGCCGCCTGGGTCGCCTTCAGCACCGCCGGATGGTTGTGACCCAGCAGCAGCGCACCGTGACCGCCGAAATAGTCGATGTAGGAATTGCCATCGACATCGTATTTGCGCGCACCCTCGGCCCGCTCGACATAGGGGCCGTAAGGCGGCAGGTGGCGGCTGTCATGGGTGATACCGCTCGGCAGCACCTCGAGCGCCGCGCGAGCCAATTCCGCCGAACGACGGGTGCGCGCACGATAGGCTTGTTCGATCCGCGATTCCGTGGCCATGATGACTGCTCCGGGGGTATCGTTGCGATACCTCAACCAACTCGAAAGAGGGCTGCATGTCGAGACCATTGATGCTTGCCGCCGCACAACTCGGCCCGATCGACCGGGACGAGCCGCGCGCCTCGGTAGTTGCGCGAATGCTGGTGTTGATCGAGGATGCCGCCGCGATGGGTTGCCGCCTGGTGGTGTTCCCGGAAATGGCGCTGACCACCTTCTTCCCGCGCTGGCATATCGACGACTTGTCGGAGGTTGCCGGGTTCTTCGACCGCCAGATGCCGGGGCCCGAAACGCAAGCCCTGTTCGACGCCTCACGGCAGCTCGGGGTCGGCTTCTACCTCGGCTACTGCGAGGAGACCGCCGAGGGCGCCCGCCACAACACCTCGATCCTGGTCGAGGGTGGCGCGATCGTTGGTCGCTACCGCAAGGTGCACCTGCCGGGCAATCCGGTCTATGATCCGGAACTGAAGTTGCAACATCTGGAGCCATGGTACTTCGAGGACGGTGATCTGGGCTTCCCGGTGTTCCCGGCCTTCGGGGCGCTGACCGGCATGCTGATCTGCAACGACCGGCGCTGGCCCGAGCCGTACCGCGTGATGGGCCTGCAAGGGGTCGAGCTGATCTGCCTCGGCTACAATTCACCCGCCCAATTGCCGGATGCGCCGGAGCAGAACGCGCTTCGGACCTTCCACCACCTGGTGCCGATGCAGGCGGCGGCTTATCAGAACGGCACCTGGATCGTCGCCTCCGCCAAGGCCGGGCACGAGGAGGGATGCGATATGATGGGCGGCTCCTGCATCATCGCGCCGTCGGGCGAGGTGGTGGCTACCAGCTCGACCCTGGACGACGAGCTGGTGCCCTACCGGATCGATCTGGAGATGACCGAGGCCTATAAAAGGTTCTTCAATTTCGAGATGTACCGGCGGCCGGAATGCTACGGCCTGATCGTCGAGCGCAAGGGGGTGGGAGCGCCGATAGGGTGATTGCGGGGGGGTGTGTGGGCTGGTAAAGCGCGTTCTTAACGGCGATTGGCCATTTGGTGAAATGCAGGGTGTCGGACCTGCTTACCTTCCTGACCGGCAACCTGACCTCGGCCCCCAACGTCGCCAGCGTGAAGACTTCGCTGGTGATAGGGGCGGCCAAGGACGAGCCGGGTGTGCCGTTCGAGATGAGCGATCATTTAGCAGCGGAGCAGGTTTGAGGGGGGGGTAATCTCGGCGTTAAAAATTTGGGCTTTGGCCAAAATTCGCGGCTCACCATCGATTATCACCGCGCCCCAATTGGATAAAATCATATTTTTTTCAACATCGTACGTCCTTTTTCAAGTATATCTTTTGTGTACCCG